>CAIQND010000249.1 GCA_903873045.1 uncultured Methylococcaceae bacterium
GATGTCGCTGAGCTTTACCGATATGGGCATAGAATCCATTACGGACATATCAAAATCTGAGGAGGTTGCCATTGTCCGTATGGATCCCGTGCAAATTGGCAGTTTTTATCCCACGATTAAAGAAGACCGGGTACTCATCAAACTGGAAGAAGCGCCGGACTCTCTGATTAAAGGGCTACTTGCTTCCGAAGACCGCGATTTTTATCAGCATTTTGGCGTTTCACTGAAGGGTATTGCCAGAGCAATGTGGACTAATGTTCGCGCTGGCGGCATGGTGCAAGGCGGCAGTACCATCACCCAACAGTTGGTTAAAAACTTTTATTTAACCAATGAACGGCGCTTGTCGCGTAAAGTTAAAGAAGCCTTAATGGCACTCATTTTAGAATATCGCTACAGTAAAAACGAGATTCTGGAAGCCTATTTGAATGAAATATATTTAGGTCAAAATGGCTCAAGCGCTGTCCACGGCTTTGGTTTGGCCAGTGAATTCTATTTTGGCAGCACCTTAAAAGATCTCCCTTTGGAACAGGTCGCCTCCTTGGTAGCGTTGGTGCGAGGCCCCTCTGAATATGATCCACGACGGTTTCCTGATCGAGCCTTGCAACGGCGTAATCTGGTACTTGAGCAAATGGCAGCAGAAGGCTACCTCTCCAAGGATCAAGCCACTCAAGCCATCGCCAAACCATTAAGTGTCATTCCGCGCATGCAACGTTCATCTAATCGCTATCCCGGTTTTCTTGATCTCGTCAAGCGGCAATTGAGACAGGATTATCGCGAAGAAGACTTAACCTCTCAGGGATTAAGGATTTTTACTACGCTGGATACTCAAGTTCAGGATGTTTTGGAAAAGACCGTTGAGATCAAGTTAAAACAACTTGAAAAGCTGGCGCACGCCAATGATCTTGACACGGCGGTCATTGTTACCCGTCGCGATAGTGGCGAGGTGACCGCTTTAACCAGTGGTCGTGAAAATATGGCGGGTGGCTTCAATCGTGCATTGGATGCCGTGCGCCCTATCGGTTCCTTAATCAAACCCGCGATTTATTTGACGGCGCTGGAATATCCCGATAAATATACCATTACCACGCGCGTAAGCGACTCCACCATTGTGGTTAAGGGGCAAAACGGCACCGACTGGATTCCTAAAAATTACGATCATAAAGAACATGGCAGTGTCGCTTTGCACACCGCATTAGCGAAATCTTACAACCTGGCCACCGTTCGTATCGGTATGGATGTTGGCGTAGCCAGAACTGCCAAAACCTTAAAAAATATGGGCATCACCCGGCCGCTTGATCTGTATCCTTCTTTATTACTGGGAGCCGCAGCACTAACACCCATAGAAGTAACCCAAATGTATCAAACACTGGCGGGCGATGGATTTTCAACACCCATTAAAAGCATTAGAGCGGTCGTTGATACCGATGGCAAACAGTTGCAAAGCTATCCATTTACGGTTAGACAGGCTGTCGATCCGGCGGCAACTTATATCGTCAATACCATCTTGCAGGAAGTAATGCATGAAGGCACCGGAAAAGCGGCCTATTCGTCGTTCCCTAAAGATTATGGTTTGGTTGGTAAAACCGGTACCACCAATGATGCTAAAGATAGCTGGTTTGCCGGATACACGGGCGATTATTTATCCGTTGTCTGGGTGGGCAGGGATGATAATAAACCGATAGGCTTAACCGGTGCCACCGGGGCGCTACCGCTCTGGGTCGCATTAATGCAACAAATATCAACTCAAGCAGTGAACTTGATTCCACCTGACAATGTCAAGTTGGTTTGGGTTGAGCCGCGCAGTGGTTTATTAACGAAAAAAGGCTGCGGAGGCGGCAAGCAATATCCCTACATTTCAGGCTCAGAGCCAACGAGTTACTCAGGTTGCGGACAAGAGGTTTTTGACAAGGATAAATCATGGTTTGAAGATTTGTTACCTGGCGACACCGAACAAACCGAGCCTGACCAAACTGAAAGTGTACCTACTAACCCCGGTGAACCGCAACCACAATGAATTCTAAAAGAGCATCCATGATTAAAATGATTATTTTTCGCCTGATTTTTTTGACTTTCTTTTTTATTAATGGCGCCAGTTATGCCGCAGACGAACCCGTCAAACAGTTGCAGGCGTTTTTAAAGGCATCAAAGTCATTGACCGCTGATTTTAAACAAGTATTAATTAATGAAGCGGGTGATCCTTATCAAACCAGTTACGGCATTTTTTACCTGCAACGACCCGGAAAATTTCGCTGGGATTATTTAAAACCGTTTCAGCAACAAATTGTCTCCACTTCCGGAAAAGTCTGGTTTTACGATACCGATTTGGAACAAGTCACCATTAAAAAACTCGATGAGTCGGTCGGCTCAACACCTGCCTTATTGTTAAGTGGCAATATATCACTGGATGATAATTTTACCATGCAAGATCAGGGTGTTGACGGGGACATGCAATGGATTAAATTATTACCCAAAAATCAGGAAAGCAGCTTTAAATATATTTTAATCGGTTTGAATAAAGGCTCGTTGGGCGGCATGGAGTTAAGTGATAATTTTGGCCAACTAACCCGAATCTATTTCTCCAATGTGCTACTCAACCCGCCGATAAAACCCACCGTATTTGAATTTAAAGCCCCAAAGGGTGCCGATGTGTTTTCAGATTAGACAATCTTTTTTATTCACCACGAAGACACGAAGAAAGAAAAAACTTCCTATCTTCGTAGTGAAAAGCTTTTAAACTCGATGTTCAAGTTTTTAAGTTCACCGCTCGCTTAATTTCTTTATCTAATAAAATCTCCCCTAACCCCTCTTTTTGAAAGAGGGAGACTAAATTATTACGGGAAAAGTTGTTTTTTAGTTTATTAATCACTTAATAATGGACGTTTTTTTTAACTTGTAACATAACGTTCATTTGCTTCTGTTAGTATTTAACGCATGTACGCTTATCTGGGGTAATCTGTTTAAGGTGTGCGTGATTAATGTTTTCTGGCCTGCTTATTTTGTCATCTTAAAAGATTGATTATGAATAATACCTATCGAACCATCTGGATTTCTGATTTGCACTTGGGTTCCACTCAATGCCAAGCTGATGTTTTACTCGATTTTTTAAAGTACAACGAGAGTGAAAAGCTTTATTTGGTGGGCGATATTATCGATTTTTGGTCGCTTTCCAAGAAAATGTATTGGCCGAGAGATCACAATACCATCATTCAAAAAATATTGCGTAAGGCCAGACACGGCACCCAGGTTATTTATATACCGGGTAACCATGACGAAAATGTCAGGGATTACGATAATTATGTTTTTGGCGACATTGTCGTTAAAAATTCAGATATACATACCTCCGCTGACGGCAAGCAATTTCTGGTTGTTCATGGTGATGAATATGACACCATTGCCCAATGTTATAAATGGATGGCCAAGCTGGGTAGCGAAGGCTATGACTTTTTAATATGGGTTAATCGCTTTCTTCGAATAATCCGGCGTTGGCTTGGCATACAATCAAACTTCTCCCTGGCTGCTTATGTTAAGTTTAAAGTCAAAAATGTAGTGCAGTTTATTTCCGATTACGAAGAATCCATCGTCAGCACGCTGACCGATAAAGATCTGGATGGTGTGATTTGTGGGCATATACACCACGCAGAAATGAAAAAGATCAACGGATTTTTATATATCAACACCGGTGATTTCGTGGAAAGCTGTACCGCCATCGTGGAGCATTTTAATGGCACGTTGGAGCTTTTAAAGTGGCAAATGACTGAAGCGAGTATCGACGATATTGAGGCGCTTGAGGTTAACGGCGAAAATAATTTCACCCATTGATAGTGCAACGACACTGTTTTTAAAGAGCGGCACAAGACACATAATTGTATGAATCGAAGTTTCTATATCATTCTTGCGGCACAGTTCTTTTCATCATTAGGGGACAACGCACTGCTGTTCGCGGCTATTGCGCTACTTAAATCCCATGATGCACCTTCCTGGCAAATTCCGGTATTACAGCAGTTTTTCGTGTTCGCCTTTATCGTGCTTGCCCCGTTTGTGGGCGCATTTTCCGATGCGTTGCCTAAGGGTCGCGTTATGTTCATCAGTAACAGCATCAAGATAATGGGTTGCGCCGCCATGTTATTAGGATTGCATCCACTGCTTGCCTATGGCTTGGTGGGTATAGGTGCGGCGATGTACTCGCCCGCCAAATACGGCATTCTGACCGAATGTCTCCCCGCTCATCGCTTGGTATGGGCAAACGGCTGGATGGAGGGGTTGACCGTTGGAGCCATTATTTTGGGTGCCATATTTGGTGGATTATTGATTGGCCATCGTGTTGAGGATCATGTTGTTCAGCAACTGGGCGCACTTCAGTTTAATGGCGGTATTGATACGGCTCCAGAGTTTGCAATTTTTGTCATACTGGGTTTTTATTTCGTGGCGGCTCTGCTTAATTATTACATTCCCAAACTGCCCATTGAGCATACCTTGTCAAAACCAACGCCAGGTTTTTTAGTAACTGATTTCTGGCGCTGTTTCCTGTTGTTATGGAAAGATCCCTTGGGGCAGATATCGCTTGCAGTCACTTCACTTTTTTGGGGAGCAGGAACGAGTTTGCGTTTAATCATTCTCGCTTGGTCGGCGGTCGCGTTAAAGCTTGATTTGGAGCAGGCTACCCAATTAACGGCCGTTGTTGCGGTGGGTCTTGCTATTGGTTCTGTGGTGGCAGCCAAGACGGTGTTATTGGAATATGCCGTAAAAGTATTGCCTTTGGGAATAGCGATGGGACTGGTTGTATTAGGCATGGTCTGGGTAACTGATTGGCGACTCGCAGTCATGATGCTGGTACTGGTTGGTATTTTTGCCGGCAGTTTTTTGATTCCTATGAATGCCTTGTTACAGCACAGGGGGCATCAACTGATGGGGTCGGGGCATTCTATTGCGGTGCAAAACTTTAACGAAAATATTAGTATTTTATTGATGCTGGGGGCTTATGCCTTGATGATTGATGCCGGATTTTCGATCAACACCATCGTAATGGTGTTTGGGTTATTTATATCAGTTACAATGGCTTTTTTGACCAAAAAACATGGCCATGATCAGGATTAATAAAAACGTTTTTTTGTTGATCCTGTGAGTTGACTTGTCAACCTTATTTTCTGAAATTTATCATGTATAAACCTATTACTCCCTTGCTTGCCGCTGACATTATTATTGAATTGACTGATTTTCCAGGTCGCCCGATTGTATTAATTGAACGCGCCAATCCACCGTATGGCTGGGCTATTCCCGGCGGCTTTGTGGATGTGGGTGAAATGGTTGAACAGGCTGCCGTGCGTGAGGCTCAGGAAGAGGTCTGTCTGGCTGTGCAACTGACGGCGTTGCTGGGTATTTATTCAGATCCGCTTCGCGATACCCGTGGTCATACAGTGACGGCGGTTTATGTCGCAGAAGCGGAAGGGACACCGATAGCCGCCGATGATGCCAAAAATTCTCGTGTCTTCAGTCTGGATGAGCTGCCCGAACCCTTGGCATTCGATCATGCTCAAGTGCTCGCTGACTATAAAAAATATCGTGAAACCGGGCAAGTGACACCGCTACGTAACCACGAGGATGCGGATTCAAACAAATCAGACCGAATTATTGTGCATTGAAAAAACAGCAAACCAATCCGTAGTAAGGCAACTCGCAGAAAATATCCCTCAAAAACCCGCCTAGTTCCCATGCGCCGGTGTCACTGCCATTAAGTTAAGCACCTTTTGGCAAGATAAACCGTTGGCTGAGCGGAGCCGAAGTCGGCAAAATTGTTTCGACTCCGCTCAGCCAACGGCTTAATTTAATGAGATTGATATGTTGACTATTATACAAATTCCCGTTTTAACCGATAATTATATCTACCTCCTTCACGATTCAGTATCGGGAGAAACTGCTGTCGTAGACCCTGCCCTTGCACAGCCGGTTTTGGATGTGCTGGAAGCAAACGACTGGCAATTGACGTACATACTAAATACCCATCACCATTGGGATCATGTGGGCGGCAATCTGGAATTAAAGCAAAAAACCGGTTGCAAAATTATTGCAGCACAAGCAGATTGGGCGCGAATTCCCGGTATTGATAGCGGTGTTGTTGACGGTGATATTATTTCGTTGGGACAGCATCAGGCGCGGGTTATTGAAACGCCAGGTCATACCAGTGGACACGTTGTTTATTACTTTGCCAAAGATGAAGCGCTGTTTTGCGGCGATACTTTATTTGTGATGGGTTGCGGCAGATTGTTTGAAGGGACGGCAGAACAACTATGGGCATCATTGCAAAAGCTGAAGGCCTTGCCGCCTTCAACCCGAATTTATTGCACGCATGAATATACCCAAGCGAACGGTCAATTTGCGTTAAGCGTTGAACCGGATAATAAGTATACACAACAAAAAATGCTTGAAGTTGCGAAATTGAGGTTGATACATAAATCTACGGTGCCTTCGACTATCGGCGAGGAAAGGGCAACCAATCCATTTTTTAGGGAA
>CAIQND010000250.1 GCA_903873045.1 uncultured Methylococcaceae bacterium
AAGCGTTAACGGAAGTTGATGTCATTATGGGCCCGGTCACGCCGACCACGGCTTTTGGCATTGGCGAGAAAATGAGCAATCCGATAGAAATGTATTTATCCGACATTTATACCATTGCCATCAATCTTGCCGGTGTCCCTGCCCTGTCAATCCCTGCCGGATTTGTGGCGGGTATGCCCGTGGGTTTACAAATTATCGGCAATTATTTTGCCGAAGACCGCTTGTTAAATATCGCCCATCAGTACCAGCAAGTAACCGATTGGCATTTACACACCCCTAAAGGTTTTGAGTAAGGATATCGTGATGGAATGGGAAACTGTTATCGGCCTGGAAGTGCATGCACAACTGGCAACACAATCAAAAATTTTTTCCGGCGCGGCTACGGCTTATGGCGCGGAACCCAACACCCAAGCCTGTGCCGTTGACTTGGGCTTGCCCGGTGTTTTACCGGTATTAAATGAAGAAGCCGTGCGCATGGCCGTCATTTTTGGTATGGCTATTGAGGCGCATATCGCCCCGCATTCTGTGTTTGCCAGAAAGAATTATTTTTACCCCGACTTGCCTAAAGGCTATCAAATCAGCCAAATGGATCATCCTATTGTCGGTGTTGGACATTTGGATATTGACGTTGACGGCATCACCAAACGCATCGGCATCACTCGTGCTCATTTGGAAGAAGATGCCGGCAAATCCTTGCATGAAGATTTTCATGGCTTGACCGGAATCGATTTAAACCGTGCCGGTACGCCTTTGCTGGAAATCGTCTCGGAACCGGACATGCGCTCCGCCAAAGAAGCGGTTGCTTACATGCGTAAATTGCATGAACTGGTGCGCTATCTGGGCATTTGTGATGGTAACATGCAGGAAGGCTCGTTCCGTTGTGACGCCAACGTATCCGTGCGCCCCAAAGGCCAGGCAGAATTTGGCACCCGTGCCGAGATTAAAAATATCAACTCGTTTAAATTTGTTGAAAAAGCCATCAATCACGAAGTGGAACGGCAGATTGAGCTGATAGAAAATGGCGGCAGAGTTGTTCAGGAAACCCGTTTGTATGATTCGGTAAAAGATGAAACCCGTTCCATGCGCAGCAAGGAAGAAGCCAATGATTACCGCTACTTTCCCGACCCCGATTTATTGCCGGTTATCATTGACGAAGCCTTTAAAGCGCAGATAAAAGCCGCCTTGCCGGAATTGCCACAGGCTAAAAAACAACGTTTTAAAACCCAATACAGCCTGGATGAAGAAAGCGTGTCGATACTAACGACCTCGCGTCCACTGGCTGATTACTTTGAAGCCGTGGCTAAAAAATCAGGCTGCGAAGCCAAGCTCTGCGCCAACTGGATAACCGGCGACCTTTCCGCCGCACTTAACAAAGCCGGTTTGGAAATTACCGATTCACCAGTCAGTGACGAACGCTTGGCAGGTTTATTAACCCGCATCAACGACAACACCATATCCGGAAAAATCGCCAAACAAGTCTTTGAAGCCCTGTGGCAATCCACGTCATCAGCCGATGACATCATTGCCGAAAAAGGCTTAAAACAAATCACCGACACCGGAGCCATCGAAGCCATTATCGACAAAATCATTGCCGATAATCTAGGTCAGGTTGAACAATACCGTAGCGGAAAAGATAAAGTGTTCGCGTTTTTTGTCGGCCAAGTCATGAAAGCCATGCAAGGCAAAGCCAATCCGGCAGAAGTAAATAAAATGCTGAAAGAGAAATTGCAGGGGTAAGTTTACAATTGATCTATGCAGGGTGGGCAATGCTTTTCTGCCCACCTTTTATTTTTGCCAATTGTAGCCTCGATGCAGTTGTGTAGATACCGGGTTAGGCGACAGCCGTAACCTGACATTTGTGGTCTCGATGTGTCGGGTTACGCTATCGCTAACCCGACATGACTCAAGTTATTTTTTAACCTAAATCCTGCAAGCCCTAAAAAACAGACGGCAATCCCCGCTTTTTTTGATACTCAATTTTTTTTAAAATCCGCCAACGCGGTTCTGCCTATGTATTTATGGCATTTGATCCTCGACACATCCGAAATTACACAA
>CAIQND010000251.1 GCA_903873045.1 uncultured Methylococcaceae bacterium
CCATACACATCAACTTAAGGTGATTTCTGCGAAAGAACCTACCCATTAAACGAATCCAATCGCTTGCTTGATTGAGAAAATTCTACTTTTAATGGGTAAAATATTCTCCGGACATAAACTTAAACTATGAATCACACATGGGCGGCAATATACAGGTATCGTCACCGTAGAGACGCGATTTATCGCGTCTCCGCTATTTATCGCGTCTCTACGGAGATTAATTTATAGTTGATAGGTATAAGGTGATTTCTGCGAAAGAACTTACCCAGTAGACGAATCCAATCGCTTGCTTGATTGGGAAAATCCTACTTTTAATGGGTAAAATATTCTCCGGAAATCACCTAAAGATATTACAGACCACGAAGACACGAAGTTCACGAAGAAAAACCACAGCAAAATCTTCGTGTCTTCGTGGTGAAATGTCTTAATTTGATGTCTATGGGGTTAGTATCTAGCCCGTCGAACCAGCCCCATTTCCCGCTATATTAATTCCCACTTTGGGCTACCAACTTAACATGGGACAGACCTGACAGGTTTTATAAACCTGTCAGGTCTAACTCCAATATTTTATACTGGCTACAGTGGGTAGCCTTATTTCCTGTAGGCCGTGCTGTGCGCGTCTTGAAAAATAAGGCACGCACAGCACGCCCCTGTACTTAATTCAGGGCTCTATATTGACATTCAATTTTGAAAAAAGGGGGAGGCAAATACTTACAATTTTTTTACAAATTAATTTGCGTGTTTGATTTGTTGGTGATAAATTAGACCACAGTTTTTTTAATTTAACATTTAAATAACTGGACATTACTTGCTCTTAAGTTCCAGTCCAACAAAACTATCCAGAGTCAAGTGATGCACAAAAAATATTTATTACTCTCTAGTCTAATGATCGCTTCGTTTGCCTTATCAAATCCAGCATCGGCGGCATCAATTATAAACGGTAATTTCGATACCGACTTGTCCGGGTGGTCAACAGTAACAAATGGCGGTAGTGCGCAATGGGATGCAGGCAAAGCCGTTTTATCGACCGGCTCTGATGTGGCGGCACAATCCTCAGTGCTCGTGCAAGGCGATGATGGCTTATTTTCTTTCAGCAACCCGATCACGCTTGGTGCAAAGGATAATTTGTTTAAATTTGACGCTGTTTTTAGCGTACTGGCAACGGATGCGCTGGAATCGGGTGGCGGCTTCGCCGACAATCTACAAGTCTGGTTATACGATAGTATGGATAGTAGCCTGGATACAAGAATAGCCACAATTGATGCTGCAACCTTCAACTCAAGCTTTTCTTTTGATCTATCATCCTTTATTGGCCGTTCAGTGGCGTTTTCTTTTGAATTGAATGACGAAAACGATGGCTTCAATTCACAAGCTGCCCTGAATAATGTTCGCATCGAAGCAAGCCCGGTTCCTGTTCCGGGTGCTTGGTGGATGTTCGTAACGGGTTTGTTTGGCTTGTCAGGTAATTGGCTACGCAACAATCTTAAAAATTCAATACTAAAAACCCTAAATTAAAGTAACTATTCAGTCCCCCTCTTTGAAAAAGAGGGGTTAGGGGAGATTTTATTAGATAAATCCCCCTCAATCCCCCTTTTTCAAAGGGGGGAGGTGAATACTTACAAATTAAAACTTTTTCAGAAACATTCCTGTTATGGCTTTTTTTTAGCTGTTAACGGTGTTTCTGTAGTAACGGAAAATTGTACAGTTTAGTTTGCAAAAAAAGCCGCAATCTTTATTTAAACCTTAAAAAGATTTGGCTGGGTCATTCGCGATGGTTAATGGCTTGAATGTCATTAAAAATATGAGGAGTAAGAGATGTTATTGAACCAGCGCCTGACCGGTATCTTGCCGGGTACCAGACACGATATGCTGTCTAATTTTCTAAACAGTAACCCAAAATCATGGCCCGCAAGGCTGCCGATAATGATGTTCTTGTTGCTGTTTCTGTTGACGGCTTATACCCACGATTCACTGGCAGGCACCACCACTTGGGAGGCGGTAGCCAGTAGCCAGATTACTGCCAAACTGACCAATCCGGTTCGTAACCGACGGAGCGCTGATGCGTCGGTAGACATCAACCTCGGTAATGTTAGCGGCAAAACCCTAACGGGGCCGTTCCGATTGATTATCACCGGCTTGACACCCGCCGCTAAAGTCAGCATTGGCAATGCCACCGGCACAACGGCTGCCGGTGAGCCTTATTACAATCTAACGGGGTATATCGGTAGTAGTTTCGCATCCGCCGGAGCCGGGGTCGTCAATGTAACCGTCAGAGGCGGTGGCCCCACTATCTTCAGTTTTACTACCCGGGTCGAACAGCAAGTAACTCAAGCCCTGACCATCAAAATCACCAGTCCGGCCACGTTGCTCACCGTTGGCAGCACCCCGCAAACCGTTAAAGGCACGGTCTCCGATCCAGCCGCCCAAGTTACCCTCAATGGCGCACCGGTCACTAACAGCAATGGCAGCTTTCAGGCCGCCGTAACGTTGGATGAAGGCCACAACACCATCTCAGCCCGCGCAGTCGATGCACTCGGGGAGGATGTCACCGATGTGATTTCGCTTTCGCTGGACATGACACCCCCATATCTTACCGTCGAATCGCCAAAAGACGGTGACACCGTACGCAGCAATAAAATTGCCGTGTCGGGTCTGATTAACGACATCGTGAGAGGTACCGTTGCTGAAGGTCAGGCACTTGTCACGGTCAACGGTAAAGCCGCCAGTATCTCCAACCGTAGCTATCTGGCGGAAGACATTATTCTCAATGAAGGTGACAATACCCTTAAGATCGACGGTGCCGACAATGTCGGTAACACCAGCAGCATCAGCATCAAAGTCAACTACGTGCCTTTGGCACCACAACACATAGAATTACTCAGCGGCCAGGATCAAAGTGCAATAATCAACACCACGCTGACCGATCCGTTAAAAGTTAAATTGCTGGATGATAAAAAACAGCCTGTTGCCAATAAATCGGTCATATTTCGTGTTACTCAGGGTGATGGCATAATAGGAGCAGATACTCAGGATCAAGGCCAGGGTACGTTGGTACAAACCGATGCTAAGGGCGTGGCCTCAACCCCTTTTAAACTGGGTACGCGTGCGGGCACCGGCAACCAGCGCGTGCGGGCAGCTTCCGTAGGTTTCGACGGCGAAGTGCTGTTCTATGCCTCCGCCACGGTCGGCACCGGCAACAAAGTAACCGTCAACAGCGGCAACAACCAACGCGGTGCCATTAATCAACCGCTACCACAGCCGTTTGTCGTGGCGGTTGTCGATGCAGGTGCCAACGTGGTATCCGGTGCGCAAATTGAATTCAAAGTGACCCAAGGTAGTGGTAAATTTCAAAACGGTTTGGCATCTATTACCACCACCACCGACAGCGATGGCCGCGCTACCGCAGAAATGACCTTGGGTTCCGAAGAAGGTCTGGATGTGCAGCGCGTTACCGCCACACTGGTTGGTACTGAACTTTACGCCGGCTTTACCGCCTCGGCGCTCAAAACAGGGGTCGCCGGACAAACCAGCATCAGCGGTGTTGTCCTGGATAACCAGGATAAGCCCTTGCCCAAAGTCACTGTGCGTGTCGACGGCACCACCCGCGAAGCGCAAACTGATGCTCAAGGCCAATTCAAAATCACCGAAGTGCCGGTCGGTTCCGTCCGGCTGATTGCCGACGGCACCACTACAACCGCAGAAGGTGAATGGCCGACTCTGGCTTTTAATTTGGTCACCATTGCCGGTGCCGAAAACCCGTTAGCAGCGCCGATCTATCTGGTCAAGCTTGACACCGTTAATGCCAAACAGGTTGGCGAACAAGATGTCACTTTGACCTTGCCGGATGTACCGGGCTTTGCCTTGGAAGTTAAGAAAGGTTCGGTCACTTTCCCGGATGGTAAAAAAACCGGTTTATTATCCGTTACTCCGGTTAATGCTTCCAAGATTCCGATGGCTCCGCCTAACGGTATGCAGCCGCAGTTTATTGTCACCATACAACCGGTAGGCGCAAAATTTGACCCGCCGGCCTCGCTCAGCTTGCCTAACGTCGATGGACACAAACCCGGTGCCCAGGTGGAAATGTACTCCTACGATCATGATCTGGAAGAGTTTGTTTCTATTGGTTTGGGTACCGTCAATGCCGAAGGTAGTGTGATTAAAAGTAATCAGGGTGTGGGTGTGATTAAGGCGGGGTGGCATTGCGGAAGTCAGCCGGGAGGGGCTGGGTGTGCTAATGGCTGCCCGATTTGTAAAGATTGCGATGGTAGCTGTAATTGTGTACCGAAAGCGGGTGATCCACGGTTGCCTGAATGCCAGAAGTGTGATGCCAGTGGCCCGGTGCCTGACCTGGCTAAGAATGACCAGTGCTGTGGTGGTGGGTCGAGTGTTTGTAAGACGGGTAGTTGCACCCCGGTCAAACTGGATAGCGCTGACGGTAAGGTCAATGCCAAGGAAGAGGATGTTGTTACATTTAAGACGGGCGGTACTTCGGTCAATTTTACCGGCACTGCAACTGGCAGTAATTGCGATTATGAATACAAGTGGGATTTTGGCGATGGGCAGTCCGATACCACTCAAAGCCCGGCCCATACCTATGCTAATCCGGGGGAATATAACGCTAAGCTCACCGTGAAGTGCAAAAAGTGCGGGCCTGGGGAAAAAACCGATACGGTGAAGGTTTATGTTGTTCAGGTGGAGTTGGTTACTCCTAAAGGTGATCCTGTCGCTGCTCCGAAAAGCTCGGGAGACGGACAAAACGAATTTACCTTTTCCAATGCAAGCCCGGGAGTTCTAACGATCAACTTTAAGGCAAAAGTGACACCGAATACGGTCGATCTGAATAAAGTAAAGGATAAAGTCTTTTTCACGGTGGCAAATGTCGGCTCAGCTCCGACCTGGGATGGGGCAAACCCCGGTGGCAAGTCCTCTGTCAGTGGTACGGAATTGGTGGCAAAAGCAAGCTTTTCTGGTTTGCCAGCTAATAATGCCGATTTTGGAATAAAAAATGTGGAATTAAAATTCGATGGTACTGTTATTGAATCTCCTAATATTGAAGTATTTTTTTCTCGAGATGAGATCAATCATCCGGGGGGGCAGGCGGGTAGTCCGAACTGGTTCCATTATTGGAATCAAACTCCGGCTGGAGACAATGATTTGATTTATTCTGCTTCCGCTAATTATGGAGAGACTCCTGCAATGCTAAATTGGTCAGGCTATGCAGGTTCAAGAGATCGCATTGACGTAAGCGGACTTGTCACAGGCTCAGATACTCGTCGTGATGGTAGTGGGCAAACTGTAACAGGGATTGATTTATTTGCAACCACTGTAGCCCATGAAAATCAGCATGTTTCACAAATCTATAGTAATAATGGTCTGGCGTATTATCAGGGAGTAACTGGTGCTCTTCGCAATGCGGCTGGTGCAGGATGGTCTTTCAATGTAGGCTTTGGAAATGCGTCCTGGAGTCATTTTACAGATGTTGATGGAAACGGGTCATTTAATGCTGGAGATACCGATTTGGACGCTAATCGTAATGATTTCGGAGAAAGTATAGAGGTAAATGCACCAGCTTTGACATGTCAAAGCAATACCGTTGCAGGAGCAATTGAATGTGATGCTGAATTGAAAGAAACTATTGCTGAAGATACGTATAAAAATAAAGATTGGGGGGATCCAGGAAAGCAGCATTTGACATCGGCTTATAATGACTAAAATCTCGAAAAAAATTTCCCCTTATTCTATTTACAGTTATGAAAAAAATTATATTTATAAACTTTTATATGGTAGGTGTTTTATTAGCTTCATCAATATTGGATGTTTTCGCTCGACCAGTTATTCATAGTTTTGAAAATAAAGTTCAGAAATCAAATATTATATTTGTTGCCGAAACCGTATCCGAATCAACTGAAAAAATAAAATTAAATGTTATCAAAGTTATCAAAGGCGGAGATATAGCAAATTCTGTAGAAGTTAAACTAGATTTATTAAATTCGCCTGAACAGAAAATTCCAACGTTCAAATTAGGTGATAAATTGATTGTCTTTGCTAACCAATTTGAAATGGATTCCGCTGGTTTGTCGGCACTAATTACAAATCCTTTGGGTATCCAAAAACTGGAATTGAAAGTAGAAGAATACGAAATTATAGTAAAGTCTATAAACGATTATGCTACGGCAGAACCAAAAAAAAAGGCTGTTATTCTAGAGCAGCTTTTACGATCAAATCATGATTTCGTAAGATTGCAAAGTCTTCATATGATTTATAAAGACGGGGTTAATGATCTAGATTCAAGAAAGGAATTAATCGGTTTAGTAAATGAGAATTTAAGATCAAAAAACTCTATGCTGGTAGTCGCGGCCATTCAAGCTTCTAAAAGGCTAGCCGCGAAGGAAACTGTTAGTGAATTAATAGAGCTTATTGGTTCGGAAAATATACATATCCGTGAATCTGCTATAGCATCGGTTTCTGATTTGTTAAATAAGTCTTTGGATGTATCGAAAGATTCCAGCCAAAAACAGAGAGAGGAAGTAAAACGTGAATTATTAATTTGGTGGGCTGAAAACCGAGAAAATATCAATATCATACCCTGAACCCGTAAGATGGGTAGCCGGGTAGGTCGGGCAACCGCTTTTTGTTGCCCGACATTTCGATGCTGAAAAGCTGATGATACCAACGGATTTGGGTAATAGTTATTGCGAATCGCTTTCGGCGCATTAGGATGTTGGGCAACAAAAAGCGGTTGCCCACATTGTGGGGTCTTATGCGGGACGGAGTTTGCAACCTGTAAAATTTCGCCCACCGATGATGGCAATCTGTAAGACGGTAAATTGTAGGATGGTTAAAGCCGGGTAGGTCGGGCAACCGCTTTTTGTTGCCCGACATTTCGATGCTGAAAAACTGATCATACCAACGTATTTGGGTAATAGTTATTGTGGGTTGCTTTCGGCGCATTGGGCTTTTGGGCAACAAAAAATGCTTGCTCAACATTGTGGAACCTCATGCTGTACGGTGTTTGCAATCCGTAAGATGGGAATTGTAGAATGGGCAGAGCCGAAGCGAAACAAATCCTGACGGGTCATGTTCCCCCGTTCGAAACGTTTTAACCTATCGCGGAAAACAGCAAATCTTAAAGACGAGGTTGCAAACCCCGTCTCGCTGAGAGAAATCTCTGTTATGAGACACGAATAAGATCATTTGCCGATACCGGATGAGGAGTTATTAACGTGACTGAATTATATGAAATCCTACAGCAACAAAAAGTTAGTATTGTGGATATTGCCAGTCATTACCACGCCGCCAACATTCGTGTGTTTGGTTCTGTTGTACGCGGCGAAGAGCGCGAAGATAGCGATATTGATTTATTAGCCGATTTTTTGCCAGGCACAACGCTTGTGGATCAGGTCGGTTTGATAGATGCTCTCTCCAGGGTACTGAGCCGCAGGGTCGATGTAGTCAGCGAGCGGGCACTGAACAAACACTTGCGGCAACGGGTTTTGCAAGAAGCAGTACCTTTATGAAAGATCGTTTTATTTTCA
>CAIQND010000252.1 GCA_903873045.1 uncultured Methylococcaceae bacterium
GGCCAGCTTGTCCTTCTCCACTTCCGTAGCATCCGGCCAAATCCGCTTGACCACCGTATCCACCAGCGTCGCACCGGCGGCGATGGCATCATCTATGCCCAGCATGTTAAAGCCCCTCTAAAAACAGCAACAGTGCCAGGACGATTAGCCACCACACCGCACCATAAACCAGACTGCCATAAAATACCCCGACTACTGCCCCGTAAAACAGGCTGATTAGGAGGGTGGATATCCTTAACTCGCCATGCGCCCGTTGCCGCCCACCCAATAGGCGCGACCATCGGATGATCCAGCGCCCCCGGCTGATGACCCGCATCAGTGCCACTCCAGCCAAGAATCCCGCCATGAATGCCAATAAAATCAACACTCCCCACGCTCCCGTAAAAACCGCATAAACGCGCGGTGCGAAGAACACAGCATCAATTCAAACACCGCCTCACGGCCTTGGGCTTTTAACTGCTGCAGCTCATTTTGCAAGGCTTCAATAACCGTTGCCGCTTGACTTCCATCATAATTTATCCAACACAGTCGAACAGCCAGTTGCTCGGAGCGCTCATTAGCCAAGGCAATCAGCCTGTCTATGCGTCGTCTTAGCATTTTATTTTTAGTCATCATCACGCCTGCTATTAGGTAAGTAGGGGTTAGGGGGCAGGCGCTTCTAAACAACGGCCCTGACCCCTAACGCCTGGTTTAACCGTTAACCGATAGCGGCCGCACTAGCACTGTCCGTCTCCGAAGCCGAAGCGGCCTCTGCAAACTCGATGATATGCAACTCAAAATGGTCAGCTTCCGTCGCCCCGTCATACACCTCAAACTCAAAGGCTTGGCTCAGCGTCTTAATACCGTCACCCAGATCCGCATCACCGCTCACCGTCAAGGTGGCATGGCCTACGCCCACCACATCGACATGAAAGGTGCCGTCGCCCAACGGCGTCACAGCCAATACCGAGGGGTCTGACGAGACCACGGTAATCGCGCCGTCAATAACGGCATCAAGGCCGGATATAGCCTGGGCAACCAGAGCAACAACAAACCAGGGATTTAACGAACTAATTTTTTTCATAATAAAAGGCTTTGCAAAAAAGACGAATGAACTGCCCTCGCACCGTAACAACGGCTTACGCGGGCAGGTGGTTTTTTTTCCGGCATCTCCAACAAGAAAGAACACCAGAAAAAACAGGGCGGCGCCCAGCAGCACGTAGGGGCAGAAAATTTTCTGCCCGTACACAAGATCAGCTAGCATGGCGTTTCAAACAGGATCAAGGATGTAGGGGCAGGGCTTGCCCCTGCCCATTACTTTGCAGGAACAAAGCGCGTTCAGCCGCGCGGCGGGTCACCAAGCCGGGCAGCTTGACCTTAAGGCCTTTAACCGTGGCAAACGCCCACCGCTCAAACTCACCCGCAGCCCCGCTAACATCACCAGCCGTAAGCTTGGCTCGCAAGGTTGAACCGGCATAATTGCCAGAGCCAATGTTAAAGACCAGGCTCACCAGCCCATCAAACTGATTGGGCGTTAATTCGGGATGAATGGAATTGATAAATTCGGCCACGCGTTGGCTATCGTTACGCAACAAAATATCGGCTTGGGTAGGATTGATAAACAGACCGGCAACGGCCTCCGGCGTTAACCGCCGGCTACGCTGGCAAGCATCAATGCACGCTTGCAGGCTGCGGCTGTCAAACGCCTTGAATAATTTATAATCAAACGGCGCACCGATAACATGGCCACAACCTATGGTCAGCTTGTAGGCCGGGCATAAATACGCCCGTAATTCCAAGCCTTCAAAGGTTTTGATGAGCGTAAGCCCGGCCATGCCGAGCGTATTAGGGGGTGTTTGTGTTTTCATGGGGCCAGTATAAACACTGGCAGGGACGGGAGGATTTAGCAGTGCTTCGTAACGCCGGTAGAGACGCGCTTTATCGCGTCTGCACCCATTTTCTACTTCAACCACGAATAAACACAAATCAACTCGAATAAAAAGCTTTTATTTCGTGTTTATGCGTGTCTATCGTAACACCGGTAGAGACGCGCTTTATCGCGTCTGCACCCATTTTCTACTTCAACCACGAATAAACACAAATCAACTCGAATAAAAAGCTTTTATTTCGTGTTTATTCGTGTCTATTCGTGGTTCCGGTTTTATTGTACAGACGCGATAAAGCGCGTCTCTACAGTGCAAAAATATCCAGTTGCCTATCTATTCTGACGGTGTTACAAATCGTGTTGACCTGCCGCTCGGTGATGCCGTGCTCCAAAGCCATCGTGGCTTGATAGACCCCCTGGGAAAAGTCCTTCAAGATTTTCTGGTTGCGTAGCGCCCGGATGGCCACAGCCGCGCGGGGTATCTGAATCACCTCGTTGCCGTACAGCGCACACAATTGCACAAAGGCCGCAAAGCCCAGCAATTCAGCCAGTTTATGGGTGGGGACGGGATTTTTCGGGATGGCGACATGCACGCCGGGATAATGCAGCAACAACACCAGCGCGGTCTGTTGGCCGCAATAACCGGCTATTTCGGACAGCCGTCCGGGAATCAATTCGGGGGGCAGATCAAACAAGGGCAAAGGGGACATGGCACGGCTCCAGGTGGGATGGTTGCCGGTATTATAACAAATAAGCCCTTAACATAAAAAACCCGTAGGGGCAGAAGATTTTCTGCCCGTACAGGTGACCTTATCGGTAGTGGTAACGCTAGGGTTTAGTGACCATAGCGAGGATGTGCTCCTAATGGTTTACAGCGTCAGTGCCGACAGTGCTGCCAGCGCCTTATCGTGTTCGGCATTTAAAAAGCCGATCAACATAGCCAGGGCTTCACGGTCAATCAAATGACCATCCACACTGGGCAACATTAACGACTCCACCGCCCGAAAGCAGGTCGCCGTGGTTTGCAGCCTGTCCAGGGCATCAAAGGCGGGGCTCATGCTAAACACTCCGTTGCGGACAACAAGCCGTCACGACGGGCATTAAACAGCTGTTGACGTACATTGTTACGAGATAGACCAAGACGTGCCGCTATTTCAGCGCGGGTATTGCCGTCTTTAGCCAGTTGAATAATCAACGCGGAGACTGATGGCTTGTCAGCGATCGGTGAGCGCAACTCTTCCATAAACGCCGGGGTTATTTTCAATGCCAGCAACTCGGCACCGGATAGCGTGACCTGTACACCCAGCATAGCTTGTTGAGCGGCATTAATCGCCATTTGCCGGTCATGGAATTGATTCAGCGTCATAGGGCCTTGTACAACCGGTTGCAGTTGACCGGTGACCAACGCATCATAAGCACGGATAACGGCAATGTGAAACTTGGGACTGATCCACATGGCGTAGGCATAAACCAGTTCTTTAAGAACGTAGATACCTTGCTTATTTCCGCCATTTATTACCTTAACTACTTGATTTTGTTCCAGAGCACAATTTTGTGCTTTGGCTATTTCATCAATAAATTCGATAGCTTGCAGACTTCTAAGCCAAAGGCTTGGTCGGTGTTTGTTTTGGTAGCCAGCGGCTTTATGTAGATCGTTTAAACAATATCGGCCTTCAAGGTCTTGACGTATGGAGGTGTTGCAGAGGGTAATAGTTGATGTATTCATGATATATTTCCGTGATGTAAATTAATAACCGACGACACAATTGCAAGCATGGCGCCGGACTGAACAGGGTTGCAATACCGGCATCACGACCGGCCAGTCTTTCGACTGCCCCGCCCAGCCCGACAGTATGAAGGGATGGAACGATGGCACAAAAAAAACCGCTAGAAGCGGCCTGTGCCGTGATGATACCGGGATTGCAAGCCCGCACGCTAGATTTTGCCAGCGCCCGAGTAGATTAGCCTCCGGTATCATTTTTGTCAAATATAAACTTTTTCGTGTCTTTCGTGCTTTTCGTGGACTAGCGGTTTTTCTATTTCAAAGCCCCCCTGATCATCGCCTTAATCCTCACCCTGTTAGCCGCAGCCTTTTCTTTTGGATACTCAGGCGTGGGCAGTTGCTTCAACGGATACACACGAGGCGGCAAGTGTTCCCGTAACTGAACCGGACTCGGCCAGCGCGTTGATCGGCCTGCCAACGTCAAAAACGCCGTGGTCAACCTCGGCCTGTCCAGGGCTTCATCCCAGACAATCGGCCAGCCTTTCAGCACCCGATACCAGATGGCGGCGGTTTGGGTGACCGTCTCACTGGCAGGCCCCCCATCCAAATGCAACACCACCAACGCGGTCAAGCCCTTGCTGACTGCCTGTTTTAGCCAGTCAACGGGGGCTTTGGGCTGTGTTGGGTCGTCATCACAGAGTACCCCTTGTATAGGCTTGCTTTCATTGTTAGGGACGGGCAGATTGTTCCTGGCCCCTACGGTTTTTATTTCATTCATTACCAAACGCCTCCAAGGCTTGCACGGCTTGTGCGGTTTTTGATCGCCGTACCAGTCCGTAAGGCATAACTTGTTCCTCTTTCGCTGCTATGTGGAAAGGGTTTAATAAAATATCCTCCAAAACTTTCTTTAAATAATTATGGTTGCTTAAGGGTCGGTTGCCGCATCCCTGCAAGCTCTCCACCGTTTTCCGCATGGCCTCTGCCACCAAGTCCAAAGGCGCTAAATCCAGCGCTTCTTTCGCCAGTTTTAACGCCTTGGCATTCGCCAGGTCACGGCTTGCCGACCGGAACAAACCCAAATAACCCACCAAGGCACTACCCGCCTCCACCGGCAATTTAGCCAATACCCCCAACAATTCCCGCCCCGCCTCATCCTGCACCAAGGCGTCAAGGCCGACACGGGCATGACACACAGGGCACCGGTTAAGCTGCATAGTCTTTCTCCCAGTCATCCCGGCACTGGCTGTTACACCAGCGCCGTGGCGGCATCACCACGTCCCCGCAAAACAGGCAGTCTCCCGTGGGTACGGCTTCCGGCACCCACCGGTGACTGTTCGACAAATTCGCCTTGTTGATCATCTCCATGGAACGGTCAGTCGCATCGGCCTCATCCATGGGGCACCTCCTGTGTACGTTGCAGATCCCGCAATGCGTCATAGCGGTCATGATCCAGCAATTCAATGGACGGGTTGTGTTTTTTGATATGGCTAATAAAGGCACCCGGGGTGGCAAATTCTGGCCAGGCAGTATAGCTTCGTTCAAGATAACCTTCTTCCTTACAGACCTTTTCACCCAATATCTTAAGGGTTAATGCGGTTATTTTTGCCGACGGCCCCTTGCTGCTTAGGCAATAGAAGCGCCGGGCAATAGCGCTCATCTCAGCCAACTGGCTTTCTTGTCCATGCCAAGCATTGATACCCTTAAAAACACCATCCACATAGACAAAGACGACCAGTTTCATTTTTATCTGCCGAATCTGTGCAGAAATCAAATAGTCATCACATTTCAAATGCACAGTCCCATGTGACCAGGATAAATCCTGCTTTATCTGTGCCCATTGCGCGTTGGATACACTCATCGCTCCCGCCTCCCTTCGCGTGCCGCATTCTTGTTTTCCTTACAGACCTCTTTGCCCCATATCCGCCTTAATGCGGCTGTTTTTGCCGATAGCCCTACGCTTCTTAAGCGATAGAAGCGCCGGGCAATAGTGCCCATCTCAGCCAATTCGCTTTCTTTTCTACGCCAATCGTAGATACCTTTAAAAGCGCCATCCACAGAGACAAAGACGACGAGTTTCATTTTTATCGGCTCAACCCGTGCATAAATCAAATAATCATCGCACTGCAAATGCACATCCCCACGTGCATAGGAAAAACTCCGCTTTATCTGTGCCCATTCCTCTTTAGATACACTCATCGTTCCCGCCTCCCTTCGCGTGCCGCGTTTTTGGTCAATCCGGCAATAATGCCGGTCAGTTCGGTGCCGCTGCAAAATTCCAGCGTCTCTTTTTTATACATGCGCTTAGCCATGGTGGCCGCATACGCCCACGGCCTGCCCGCCTCCGCCAACAAGGCTTCAATCTTGCGCAGTTGCGGTGCCGCGCCTGCCGTTTGGCTGTCGGTATTGTGCGGCTTGCCGGGATAAGCGGCCTTGCCGGGATAAGCGGCCTTGCCGGTAAAGCCCGAGGCTTTTAAATGCTCCAGCACCGCCGCACGCCCCAAGGCCGTTAAATACGTCGCGGAAATGACACCCTCAAACGCTTTGGTTTTACCCAACGCCGTGAGGTGTTTGGGGTTAAGGTCAATAATCCGGCACAATAACGCCCGGTACGTATCATCGCCCAGCCCCAGCTCTTTCTTGGCAATATGGATTTTCGCCAGTTCTGCCAGTTTTACTTTATCGGTTTTAATCATAAGAGTCCCCTGTAAAGACGCGCTTTATCGCGTCTGTGCCAATTTTCTACATCAACCACTAATAAACACGCATCAACTCGAATAAAAAGCCTATTGGTTCTGACTATTCGTGCCTATTCGTGCCTATTCGTGTCTATTCGTGTCTATTCGTGTCTATTCGTGTCTATTCGTGTCTATTCGTGTCTATTCGTGGTTCCGGTTGAACAGTTAATATTTGTATTTTTGCTCAATGGACAGGCTGCCCAGCCCCCACGCTTGGCAAATAAACCGCCTCGCCAGGGCATTGTCCAGCGTGCTGGTGGTCCGCTCCCGCAGCCGGGGGATGACATGCTCACCAGACGAACGGGTCGAAAGCCAGGCTTCAACCGCCGCCTTTGACCATAACGCCTTGCCTTTGCCGGGGCCGCCCGCTACCTGGCGCGGGAACGTAAGATTGCGCCGCTGATGGTTATGGGCAAAGTAAGGATCGTTACGCCCGGCCAGTTTGGCAACCGCCAAGCCGTCAATCAATTGATCAGTACGGGGAACGGCAACCGAAGCACTCATAACGCCGCCAAGTCTAAAGACAACTGCTCATACTTGCCGCCGGGCTGGGCGCGTCGGTAAATCCGTAAATAAGCCTTGGTGCTCACCACCTGCATGGATTCCCGCAAGGCTTTCATGGCTTGTTGCCATTGCGTATCCTCAATAGCCAGCTGCAACAGGGTGTAAATACGGGCAATGGAAATATTGCCCTCCTTGTCGGTCTGAAAGGCATGTTCTATCAAGGCTTTGATTTCGGCACGGCTGTCTTCCGTCCATTTATGGATGCAGATGTCCACCAGCTCTTTGGCGGCGTGGATGCGTTCATCAAAAATCTTGACATCCGCCTGTGACAGCTTAAGTTGATACTGGCCGTCAAAGCTGCACAAAGTCACGTTACCCTTGACCCCGCCCAGTTTCACACCGTACTTTTCCGCCGACAACTCCACAAAAGCACCGATATCCGCCAGGGTATCGGTTTTAAAATCCGCCATAATGTCCCGCAAGCCACGGACTTTCTCGACAATCTCCAGCACCAGCGCGTCGCGGGTCTTATCGATGTCACTGATCAGATCCGTCGGCACCAAATGGCCGGAAGCGTTGAAGGAGTAGCCCAAAGGAATGACGGTTGTGGTATTGGGTTTTTTGCTCATAATGCTCATAATATTCTCGCTTAATCAATAAAAAAATAGGGGTAATATCGTGTCTCAACCACTAATAAACGCGAATCAACTCGAATAAAAACCTGTTAGCCGAGTCTATTCGTGTCTATTCGTGTCTATTCGTGTCTATTCGTGTCTATTCGTGTCTATTCGTGTCTATTCGTGGTTCCGGTCTTCAATCGTCCAGTGTTACCAGCGCCCCCCGTACCCAGTAACCTAATGAATACAAACCATAGCCGGTGCAGGCCAACGCCAACACCGCCAAGCCGAATACCAGGCCAACTCCCAGGCACCCTGTACAAAACACCGTGACCAGTCCCCGATACAGCCAGCCTATTGCCAAACCCACGCCAACAACCGCGACAATCAACACCAGCCAAACCGCCGCCATCACCTCTTTCCTGATCAACGCCGAAGAATTAACCATGATGGCGCACCCGCAGTTCGGTTCCGGTTGTACAGCCGCGATAAATCGCGTCTCTACGTGGGCGGCTTGGATACAGCCGCTTATGCCATTCCACCGTCCAATCCCCAAAGGTGGCGGCAAAGGTGGTGTACCGAAACGCGCCGTTAAAGCCGAACCCCACCGGTATAAACTGCAACGGGGTGGCGACGCGCTTTATCGCGTCTGAACAAGGGCTTGCCACATCGGCATAGGGACTCGCCACGGTAATGGAGGCACACGTGCCCAGTCTAAAGCGGGTCACCACCAAGCCCAGTTCCA
>CAIQND010000253.1 GCA_903873045.1 uncultured Methylococcaceae bacterium
CAGCTCGTCACCATCAACGATTTCACCTTTATGATCAACCATCACCAAGCGATCGCCATCACCATCCAGGGCAATACCTATATCCGCCTTGTTGGCCAATACCGCTGCAACCAGCTTATTCGGCTGGGTTGCGCCGCACTCATCATTTATATTAATGCCGTTCGGCTCAGCGCCTATAACAATAACTTCCGCGCCTACTTCGCTAATTACATGCGGTGCAATATGATAAGTGGCACCATTTGCACAATCGACGACAATTTTCATGCCGCTAAAATCAAAACGTGTCGGAATACTGGCCTTGCAAAATTCAATATAGCGACCCGCCGCATCAACTAAACGCTTTGCTTTGCCAAGCGCTGAAGACTCTACCGTGGTCATTGGTGAGTCGATATAATGCTCAATCTTTTGCTCTATATCATCAGGTAACTTGGTTCCCTCTACTGAAAAAAACTTAACGCCATTATCATAATAAGGGTTGTGTGAAGCGCTGATAACAATACCAGCCTGCGCCCTTAAGGTACGGGCTAAATACGCGACACCGGGTGTTGGCATAGGCCCTAATAAATGCGTATCTACACCGGCTGCGGTTAATCCGGCTTCCAGAGCAGATTCAAACATGTAACCCGATATGCGTGTATCTTTGCCTACCAGAACAAAGCCATGCCCTTCACTGGCAAATACCTTTCCGGCCGCCCAACCTAATTTTAATAAAAAATCTGCTGTTATAGGCGGTTCACCGACCTTCCCTCTAATACCATCCGTGCCAAAATATTTTCTTGTCATAAATCTAAATCTCGCTATCTGGACAACCTGGATATCGCTATCCAGTCCAGGTTATGGGTAATATTTTAAAAACCTAAACTCGGTTCACGAAAAAACCGGGATATTTTAACCGATGCCATGCATTTTGTAACCGTGCATAAAAAAAGGAGAGGCATGATGCCTCTCCTTTTTAGTCAACTTAAAAAACGTTAGCTTTGCTCGGCAGTTTGACCGATTGTCTTATCGTTTTTTTTGTCATCCTTACCCTTTACTTCATCAGTATGATGATGATCACCACGTGGCGGCTTATCATCCCAGCCTTGCGGATCTCTTACCGGCACACGTGCCATCAGGTCATCAATTTGAAATTTATCAATAGTCTCATACTTCATTAGCGCGGCGGCCATGGAATGCAGAATATCAATATTTTCTCTTAAGAGTCGCTCAGCACGCTCGTAGTTTCGGTCAATAAATGAGCGAATCTCTTCATCAATCGTATGCGAAGTTTCTTCAGCGACTGTTTTGTGTTGCGTTACTGAACGCCCCAGAAACACTTCGCCTTCTTCTTCACTGTATGACAAAGGCCCTAAACGTTGAGACAAGCCCCATTTAGTCACCATATTTCTTGCCAATTCAGTCGCTCGCTCAATATCATTGGAAGCACCGGTACTGACCTGTTCCCAGCCAAAAACCACTTCCTCGGCGATACGACCACCGTATAAACTGGAAATCATACTATCCAGCTTTTGTTTGCTGGCACTGTATTGGTCTCTTTCCGGTAAAAACATGGTCACACCCAGCGCACGCCCTCTAGGCATAATGCTGACTTTATAGACTGGATCATGTTCTGGCACCAACTTGCCGACAATGGCATGACCTGCTTCATGATAAGCCGTCATTCTTTTTTCTTTCTCATCCATTACCATGGTGTGCCTTTCAGCCCCCATGATCAATTTGTCTTTGGCTTTTTCGAGGTCAGACATACTGACGACGCGCTTATTCATTCTGGCGGCAAACAATGCGCCTTCATTGATTAAATTAGCCAAATCAGCACCGGAAAACCCGGGGGTTCCCTGAGCAATGTATTTAACTTCTACATCATCAGCAATAGGTACTTTTTTGATATGGACATTAAGAATTTGCTCGCGTCCTCTGACATCAGGCAGTCCCACTGTCACTTGGCGATCAAATCGACCAGGTCGCAATAAGGCCTTATCCAATACATCAGGACGGTTGGTTGCAGCGATAACGATAATACCTTCGTTACCCTCAAAGCCATCCATTTCAACCAATAACTGATTTAAGGTTTGTTCACGCTCGTCATTGCCACCACCCAAACCGGCACCACGCTGACGACCGACTGCATCAATCTCGTCAATAAAGATAATGCAGGGTGCATGCTTTTTGGCCTGCTCAAACATGTCACGAACACGGGAAGCGCCGACACCGACAAACATTTCCACAAAATCAGAACCGGAAATAGTAAAAAACGGTACTTTGGCTTCACCGGCAATGGCTCTGGCCAGCAACGTTTTACCGGTTCCCGGTGGGCCAATCATCAAGGCACCCCTTGGAATTTTTCCACCCAACTTTTGATATTTTGCAGGATCTCTAAGAAAGTCGACCATTTCGACCACTTCTTCTTTAGCTTCATCACAACCGGCAACGTCTGCAAAAGTCACTTTAATCTGATCTTCTTCAAGCATTCTGGCTTTACTTTTACCAAAGCTCATCGCGCCACGACCACCGGCACCACCGCCCTGCATTTGTCGCATAAAGAAAACCCAAACAGCAATCAACAGCAACATAGGCCCAAAGGAGACCAGCAACTGCATCAGCATAGAAGGCTGCTCTGGCGGAACTGCTTTAACGTCAACGCCATTAGCCAACATATCGTCGATTAGATGTGGATCGTTAGGCGCATAAGTTTTAAAAAGCTGACCACTTTGGGTCTTGCCTTTAATAATATGCTCATCAATCATCACCTGTTGTACTTGACCCGCTTTCACCGACTCGATGAATTGCGAATATGATAACGATGAATCAATCCTCTCTCCTTGTGAGCCAAAGTTATTAAACAGGGACATCAATACAACAGCAATGACGACCCACAGGATTATATTTTTTACCATATCATTCACAAAAACACCCTAGCCTCTAACGGCTCTCGGTTTAAAAACTGAGTTAATTATATCAGGAGTTGACTTTCCTGACTGTCGTTATTTATCTGAAACTCACCAAACCATAGTAACTTCCTTAGCTTGTAGATATAAGGACGACTAAAGATTATTTAAACCCTTTGGCTAAAATATAAACTTCATTGCTTCGTGGTCTTGATGCTTTAGGTTTTCTAATGACTACTTTTGTAAAGCAGCGCTGCACTTCACCTTGAAATACCTCAAAACCCTCGCCGTGAAATAATTTAACCAAAAAGCTGCCATCTTTTGATAAAACCGATTTTGCTGCCTCTAAAGCCAGCTCTCCCAGATAAATGGCACGCGGTTGATCCACGCCTCTATTGCCACTCATATTAGGAGCCATATCTGACATCACCAGATTAACCGGTGCGCCCTCCAACGCCGCATGGAGTTGTTCCAACACAGCTTCTTCGCGAAAATCACCCTGAATAAAATCAACACCTTCGAGCGCGTCCATTGGCAAAATATCCAGCGCGATTAATTTATTTTTTTTACCCATCAATTGCCGGGCAAGCTGTGACCATCCACCGGGAGCCGCCCCCAAATCAATAATATTCATCCCTGGCTTAATCAGTTGATCTTTTTCCTGAATTTCCTTTAATTTAAAAACGGCACGTGAGCGATAACCCTGTGTTTGAGCCATTTTGACATATTCATCTTCAAAATGTTCTGCCATCCAACGACTACTGCTTTTACTTCGACCCATAATATGTTGTATAGTGTATAGTAACTTTTTGATTTAGGAATACTGAGTGAACTCTGCAGACAAGAAAAAACTTCGAGCTCAAGCTCATACTTTAAAACCCGTAGTTATGATTGGGCAATCAGGTCTTACTGCCGCCGTACTGGCAGAGCTTGATCAAGCGCTTAACACCCACGAATTAATTAAAGTAAAAATCCGCGCAGAACGCGATGATCGCAAGCCGATTAGTGAAAAAATATGCACCGATACCGGCGCAGAGCTAATCCAAACCATTGGTCAAATCGCTGTTATTTACCGATTGAATCCCAGTAAGTAAAAAACACGCACGCAACAGCTCAAGCATTACCCCTTTCTCGTCGTGAGAAGGGGTAATATATTCAAGTATGCCATACACCTTCGCAATCGCAAATCCAAGGCCAAAGAAAAACCAGCGTAAGAATTCAGTCCCCCTCTTTGAAAAAGAGGGGTTAGGGGAGATTTTATTAGATAAATCCCCCTCTGCCCCCTCGCTATGCCCTCCCCCTTTTTCAAAGGGGGAGGTGAATAATTACAAACCAACCACTTCTTTAACCTTGTCCCTTTCGCCTCAATTAAATGTATTTGATTGAGATAATTTCATAATCAACATTACCACCCGGTGCCTTAACCGTAACAACATCCTCTATCTCTTTGCCAATTAATGCCCGCGAAATGGGTGAGCCAATTGAGATACGACCTTCCTTGATGCTGGCCTCGTCTTCACCGACTATCTGGTACGTGACCCGTCTCTCGGACTCGATATCTTCTATTTCTACCGTGGCTCCAAACACCACTTTGCCATTGGCATCTACCTTGGTAACGTCAATAATTTGTGCATTGGAAAGCTTGCCTTCAATTTCAGCGATACGCCCTTCTGCAAAACTTTGTTGTTCCTTGGCCGCGTGATATTCGGCATTTTCCTTTAAATCACCATGCGCACGAGCCGTGGCAATGGAGGCAATAATACGCGGACGCACCACTGATTTTAATTCGTCCAATTCTGTACGTAATTTTTCTGCACCTTTAACGGTGAGAGGTACTTTAATCATTTTTAAACTCCATTAATAATCTTTTGGACAAAAGGCACAAATAAAAAAAGATGTATTTGCGCCTTTGCCGCTTCAAATCAAACTTTTATGTAAATCTTGCAGACAATTCACATCACCCGCATCCAGCTCACCCAGCGCGTAACACGCCGCGCGTGCGCCTGCCATCGTGGTGTAATAAGTTACCCTGTGTTGTAGGGCTTCCCTCCGCATGGTGAAGGAGTCTGAAATTGCTTTTGTGCCTTCGGTGGTATTAATAATCAGCTGAATCTGCTCATTTTTTATCATATCAACCGTATTAGGTCGACCTTCGTTAACTTTATAAACCACTTCACAAGGAATACCGGCTTCTTTAAGAAATTTTGCGGTGCCGCCGGTTGCGACAATTTCATATTTCTTGTCTACCAACATTCTGGCGATATCAGGTGCCTTAGCTTTATCGGCATCACGGATACTAATTAGCACCTTGCCACAATCATTCAGATTAACACCCGCCGCGCGTTGTGACTTGGCAAAGGCTTCACCAAAGGTTTTGCCTACGCCCATCACTTCACCCGTTGATTTCATTTCAGGGCCCAACAAAGGATCAACGCCTGGAAACTTAACAAACGGAAACACGGCTTCCTTGACTGAATAGTAAGCGGGAATTCGTTCTTCGGTAACGCCTTGTTGTGCCAAGGTTTGTCCTACCATGACGCGTGCGGCAATTTTAGCCAGCGGATAACCGGTCGCTTTAGAAACAAAAGGTGCCGTCCGTGAGGCTCTTGGGTTAACTTCAAGCACATAAATGTCTTCACCCTGAATCGCAAACTGGGTATTCATCAGACCTCTTACACCCAAGGCTTCAGCCATTTTACCGACTTGTTCGCGTAACTTATCCTGAAGCTCCGGTGCCAATTCATAAGGCGGCAATGAACAAGCAGAGTCACCTGAGTGAACGCCAGCCTGTTCGATATGCTCCATCAAGCCACCAATCAACACGCGTTCACCGTCATAAATAGCGTCAACATCCATTTCCACGGCATCATCAAGAAAACGATCCAGCAATACGGGCGCATCGTTGGAAACGCTCACTGCTTCTTTCATGTAACGCTGCAAGCCTTCTTCATTGAACACGATTTCCATGCCCCGACCACCCAACACATAAGACGGCCTGACGACCAGCGGATAACCCAAGTCTTTAGCGGCATTAACGGCTTGCTCAACTGATCGCGCGGTAGCATTGGGCGGCTGTTTTAGACCCAATCTTTCCAACAATTTTTGAAACCGTTCCCGATCTTCCGCCAAATCAATAGAATCGGGGGATGTGCCAATAATAGGCACACCAGCGGCTTCCAAAGCACGCGCCAATTTTAAAGGTGTCTGGCCACCGTATTGAACAATAACCCCTTTGGGCTTTTCAATATGAACAATTTCCAGCACATCTTCCAGCGTTAATGACTCAAAATATAATCGATCCGAGGTATCAAAGTCCGTTGAAACCGTTTCAGGGTTGCAATTAATCATGATGGTTTCATAGCCATCTTCACGCAATGCCAACGCAGCATGAACGCAACAATAGTCAAACTCTATGCCCTGCCCGATTCGGTTGGGGCCACCACCCAGAATAATAATTTTTTCTCTATCAGAAACCCGTGCTTCACATTCTTCTTCGTAGGTGGAATACAAATAAGCCGTATCCGACGAAAATTCAGCCGCACAAGAATCGATGCGTTTATAGACAGGGCGAATATTTTGTTTATGACGCACATTACGCACTTCAGTTTCAGATGCGTCCAGCAATTTGGCGATGCGAATATCTGAAAAACCTTTGCGCTTTAACTTATAAAGCTCGCCGTCTTTCAAGGTTGATAAGGTTTTAGTGGCCAATGATTGTTCGGTGATGATCAAATCTTCAATCTGCGCTAAAAACCACGGATCAATTTTGGAAGCGTCATGAATCTCGCCCAAGGTCATACCGATACGGAAAGCATCCGCCACATACAACAAACGATCCGGCCCTGGATGACGCATTTCCCTTTGCATTTTTTCTTTGGCATCATCTGCGTTCAAGTCGATTATTTCATCGAGACCGCTAATGCCAATTTCCAGGCCACGCAACGCTTTTTGCAGGGATTCCTGGAAAGTGCGGCCAATCGCCATCACTTCACCGACTGATTTCATTTGCGTAGTCAAACGATCATCGGCTTGCGGAAATTTCTCAAACGTAAATCGTGGCACTTTAGTGACCACATAATCGATGGTCGGCTCAAATGATGCCGGAGTTGCGCCGCCGGTAATTTCATTTTTCAGCTCATCCAGGGTATAACCGACCGCCAATTTAGCCGCCACTTTGGCAATTGGAAAGCCGGTCGCTTTAGATGCCAAAGCCGATGAACGTGACACGCGTGGATTCATTTCAATAACAATCATGCGGCCATCAACCGGATTAATGGCTACCTGAACATTAGAACCACCGGTATCCACACCAATCTCACGCAAGACCGCCAACGACACATTACGCAAAATTTGATATTCTTTATCGGTCAATGTTTGCGCAGGCGCTACGGTAATGGAATCACCGGTATGCACACCCATCGGATCAAAGTTTTCAATCGAACAGACGATAATGCAGTTATCCTTGGAATCACGCACGACTTCCATTTCGTATTCTTTCCAACCCAATACGGATTCTTCAATCAATAATTCATTAGTGGGCGATAAATACAAGCCGCGTTCGCAAATTTCAACAAACTCTTCTTTATTGTAAGCAATCCCGCCGCCACTACCCCCCATAGTAAAAGAGGGACGAATGACCGTCGGATAACCGACTTCTTTTTGAGCCGCCAACGCCTCTTCCATCGTATGCGCGGTTTTTGATTTTGCGACTTCATAACCGATACGCTTCATGGCATCATTAAACAATTGACGGTCTTCGGCCATATTAATGGCTTCTTTAGTCGCGCCGATCATCTCAACGTTATATTTTGCCAGCACACCATGCGCATCAAGATCCAGCGCACAGTTCAACGCAGTTTGACCGCCCATGGTTGGCAAAACAGCATCCGGGCGTTCTTTTGCTATAATTTTTTCGACCGTTTGCCAATCGATAGGCTCGATATAAATCGCATCCGCCATATCGGGATCGGTCATGATGGTGGCGGGATTGGAATTTACCAGAATAACCCGATAACCTTCCTCTCTCAGCGCCTTGCAGGCTTGCGTCCCTGAATAATCAAACTCACAGGCCTGACCAATAACAATAGGGCCTGCGCCCAGTAATAATATAGATTTTATGTCGGTTCTTTTTGGCATGTTGTTACTTTGTGTGTGTGTAAAATAATTGATTAAAACAAATCACTGTGTGAACCTGTACGAATTGCGCTTTCAATAGCTAAATAAACCTTGCCAATCTATGCTAATAGAGTGGCCAAACAGCGGTTGAATTTCTTCATTAGGCTTAGGGCGTAAATGCAAGCGGTAATAGTCATTGTCTGGATGTTGATAAATATCCAAACGCTTTTCTTTCACATCACACAACCAAACCTCAGGAATTTGATGTTTGGCATACAGTGGTAATTTAATGTGTCGGTCATAGTGTAACGACGTATCTGCGACTTCGATAAGCAGCAACACATCTTGTGCGGTTGGCAGCGACTGCATATAGTCGTCCGCTCGCGGCTTTAAGACGGCAATATCCGGCTCTGGCGCAGAAAACTCAGACAGATACAGTGGATTTTGCACGGTAACAATCGCTAGGTCGCCCAACCTGTTAATCAGCAAACGGCTTAAACGGGTCACTAAACCCGCATGAAAACTACCTATGGGTGCCATATCAAAGAGCTCTCCGTTAATTAATTCGACATGCTCATCTTCGGTTAAGATGTTTGTTTCTGCCATACGGTAATAATCGCTGACACTGAGTAAGTGATGTCTGATAGCTGCTGATGTAGTCATAAACTTATGCTGGTCATTGTGGCGATAATATTAACTGGCTGAAAAATAGAGCCGATACAATTGTTATTACCACAGAGTATTATTTAATTGGCTTTATACCCAAATCTTTACAAATCTTGTTTGCCAAAATATCACTTATTTCGCTGTGACGTGGAATGGCTGAACGTCTGTTTTGCAGGGGATTTTGCCACCATGAGTGCCGTCCGCCTTCTCTTAATAATTCACAGCCTTGTGCGTTTAAATATCTGATTAATTCCGAACGTTTCATAATGCGATGCGTTCTTCCCGATAATCTGACCCTGCATTTAATAACGCTTCTTCACGGTTAAAAGTTAAGGCTTCCTGTAACGTTATTTTTAAACTTTCCAGCAATTCGCGGTATGTGGCTTCTTGACAGTTGACGCCCTGGATTTCTTCAATCCAACCGATCCACCAATCGCCATCTTGTTTTATTACTGCGGTATATTCGTTGTTCATGAGGTCTCAGTTAGTTTTATGTTCAGATTTTTTGATGAGTTTCGCTACGCTCTATTGCCCGGAACGACTTAGACGCTTGTAATCTTTTTTAAAAGCTGACGTTAAAATAACCTCACGCATTAATCGCTATCCAAATCTGCCCACATTACCCCTAAAGACGTATAACGCTCACCATTGCCGTTACGTGCATCTTCAATAGCGGCCCGTGTTTCTTTGTTGGGTATATTCATGGAAGAAGGTTTTGCATTTTGCATTGAATAATTGATACCTAATCGTTTTAATAACGCCAGTACAAGCTG
>CAIQND010000254.1 GCA_903873045.1 uncultured Methylococcaceae bacterium
ATCGCCAACATGAACTACTCCATTTCCAACAATGCAGAGTATGGCGAATATGTAACCGGCCCAAAAGTAATCAACGAAGAAAGTCGCTATGCGATGCGTGAAGCCTTACAGAACATCCAAAATGGCCAATATGCAAAGAAATTTATTCTGGAAGGATTGACCAATTATCCTGAAATGACAGCAAGAAGACGTTTGAATGCAGAACATCCTATTGAAATAGTGGGTGAAAAATTGCGTAGCATGATGCCGTGGATTAAAGCGAATCAGATTGTTGATAAAGCTAAAAACTAAAGACTACCGCTTGCTGTAACCTTTTAAAAAAGCCTGTCATTTATGACGGGCTTTTTTTATTGTTAACAGCCTGTTTTTGACTGGACAAATCCTTGCACGAACTGCAAGTAAAACGCATGTTGAAATTGAGTGACTCGTATAGCCCAAGATTTGACTCCGGCTATCGCTATAAAAAATCGTAATACCGGCATGGAAGGCCAGCCTACAGAAATGTTTTAAATAAAGACCCGCAAGATTAAAATACAACTGTCTTTTTACGTGGAGAAAACCATGAAACAAGAAAATACCATCAGTGCATTATTATTGGGTGCCTCTCTCTTTCTGGGGCTGAGCGCACTGGGATACCTACTCGCTGGCGCCGCTATCCATTACAAAGAGTATGAGCGCAGCGTGACCGTCAAAGGCTTGTCTGAACGAGAATTACCGGCCGACATAATAATATGGCCCATTGTTTTCACTGAAGCCAGTAATGATCTTGGCGGTCTCTACGCATCAATAGATGCCAACACCACAAAAATAAAAGATTTTCTGCTTGCAAAAGGAATTGACAAGACTGAAATATCAGCTTCCACACCATCCATTACCGATAAATTTGCCCAGCAGTATACCGATACCACAAAAGCCGAGTTTCGCTATACCGCCATTCAAACCGTCACGGTATACTCATCAAAAGTCGATTTGGTTCGACAAGTCATGACCGAGCTTGCGGAACTGGGCAAACAGGGCATCGCTTTTACTGCGGGCGATTACCAAAACCAGAACGAGTATATTTTTAGTGGTTTAAACAAGATAAAACCGGAGATGGTTCAAGAAGCCACCACCAAAGCACGCGAAGTGGCATTAAAATTTGCCCAAGATTCAAACAGTCAATTAGGTAAAATCAAACAAGCCTCTCAAGGCCAATTTGAAATAACACCCAGAGATAAAAACAATCCACACATTAAAAAGATTCGCGTGGTATCTACGGTAGAATATTACTTGTCTGACTAAGATCATGATGCCGATACGCGTGAAGCGGACCTTCCCGCATTTGGACATGGGCGCATCCGCTACTTGGGGGACACAAGTCACTTTGCTCCTTCTCCAGCGGGAGAAGGTTGGGATGAGAGGGATTAAATAAGGATTTTCTCCACTTTAATTTCCCCTCTCCCAACCCTCTCCCGCTGGAGAGGGCTTTAAGTAACTGAGCAACCCAATCTTTTAGTCGCTTCCCCAAGTAGCGGAGCGCCCTTTGGACATCGTTATTTTGGCTACCAATTTAAGACGGGGCACCGAGCAGCAAAATGATTCGCTAAGTGCCAAAAAGTTCGTCATTCCGGCATCCTTGCCGGTATGACGGCGTTAACTAAAATTTCTTGTTCTTGCTTAAGTTGATAGCCGAAATCACAGTCTTTTTAAGCCTCGATTTATCACTCAATAGATGACTTTCCAGCGCTCATAATCCCCTCATACCAATTAAACATTTCCGAAAAAAAGAACTTCCCAAAACCGCTATCCGTCTCGGTTTTCGACATAAAGCTTAAAAATTTGGTTCTTCTGACTTTGGCGCGATCAATAAAATAGTTAAAAAACAATGTGATACACCTATTTATTGCTTGGCAGATTCTAAAATAATAACCACTTTTTCGTTTTTGTAATATTTCTAACCGATTGTTTTATATGCGAATTAATAAATGCCTCCCCCTTGGTATAACCAAGTCGGGCACATGCTTTTTCGTGCCCGACATTTTCGAGTTAAAACGCACGAATGGCATTGAAGCAATGGCTCGATATTCTGCTTTTGACCGTTGAATGTTGGGCAACGAAAAGCAGTTACCCAACATGACTTTTGTTTCAACAAGTTAGATAGACGGCAACTAC
>CAIQND010000255.1 GCA_903873045.1 uncultured Methylococcaceae bacterium
GGAAGAAAATCATCCTCACCAATAAACGGAGCTTGTTGTTTGGCTAACCCCTGATATTGAAGTGCTACCGGTTGAATAACCGACCGAGTTAGTAGCGCCGGTTGAAATAAAGACGCATGAAAGTTTAAAACCTCATCACCCTGAGTGGTTGTGCCTTCAGGAAAGGCAACAATATTCCGGTTTTGTTTTAACATCCACGCCATCTTTTCTGTGGTTGCCTTAATCTGCTTTTTGTTACCCCGCCGGATAAAAATAGTACCACCCTGTTGAGCCAAATAACCGATAACCGGCCAACTTAAAATATCACTCTTGGCGACAAAATAAGCCGGTAAATACTGACCGATAACAATAATATCCAGCCAGGAAATGTGATTACTGACCAACAGCGCTGTTTGTGTCGGCAGTTCACCTTCTTGAGTGATGCGTAAATTCATAATGGCGCTGAATTTTTTTAGCCAATGCGTTTTTAACGCATCGCGTTTACTTTTGGCAATTTTTGCCGTAAACAATACATCAAGCACCAGAAAAATAACGCCTGCAATCAGTAAACCATAACTGAATAACAGGATAATCAGGGTCAGTTTATAAAGTAGCCGCAGTTTCAATTTCATTAGTCACCTGATAGCCTCTCATATAGTGTTTGCTGTAACGATCTTTTAATTGATCCAGTGGCAACAACACAAATAAATCCATACAATTAAAATCTTCATCCCAATAAGGTTCACCGCAAATCAAGGCACCAAAACGTAAATAGGCCTTAAGTAAGGGTGGAATACCGGATTCATCCCGTTGGCATCGTAAGGCCTGGGGAACCGGAATACTGGGTATAACCTGAAGCGAGTCGGGTGCTCTGTTTTTGGCATCAATATTTCGATAAACCGCTTCCACAGCAAATCCGCTGGGGCCGGGAGTGATACTGGCACAACCCAGCAAATAATTAAACTCGCCTTCCAAGGCGTATTGCACCAAGGCCGACCATAGGGTGGTTAACACCGCGCCACCGCGAAAATCAGGATCTATGCAAGTCCGGCCTATTTCCAAAAAACGCCCCGGCAATGCCAACACTTGATCCAGCTTAAATTCGTCCTGCGAATAAAACCGGCCCAGTCGTTTGGCCTGATCCTGGTTTAACAAGCGTGTGTAGCCGACTATTTTTTTATTGATATTGTCATAAACAATCAAATGATCACAATAACTGTCAATCTCATCGTAATCCAAACCTTCGGATTCGGTTTTGAGTTTTGCCCCCATTTCTTGGGCAAAAACCCGATAACGCAAAGCCTGAGCTTCTTTTATCAAAGCCTCCGAGTCTGCCAAAAAACAATCCAATTTTTTAGTCGGTTTACCAAGTATTTCTGTATCTATTTTTTTCATGAGTAGTCACGCAGCTGAAATAAAGATGCGGATACAATAATCAACGAAGGTTTCAGTTTGATGTCAATTTTGTGAACATACGATGACAGTTATATTACTTATTTATGACAAGCCACAGCATCCTCCATAAAAGCCTAAAAGTAATTATTCAGCCCCCTCTTTAACAAAGAGGGGTTAGGGAAGATTTGGCTACCCACTAAGGCGGGACACTTTTGATTATGAACAATCACAGTGAACCCAGAAAGAGTAAGTGTAGTTGCCGTCTCTCTAACTTTTTGAAACAACAGGCTGTCCCGGCTTAAGTGGGTAGCCCCAGATTGTATACTTA
>CAIQND010000256.1 GCA_903873045.1 uncultured Methylococcaceae bacterium
CCCAATGCAGAAACCATCCGCATGATGGGTGACAAAATTTCTGCCAAAAACGCGATGATGGCTGCCGGCATTCCTTGTGTCCCCGGCAATAATGATCCATTGTCGGACGATGACAAGAAAAACCTCAAAATAGCCCACGAAATTGGTTATCCGGTTATTATCAAAGCCGCTGGCGGAGGTGGTGGTAGAGGTATGCGAACCGTTCATACCGAATCAGCGCTGATCAATGCCATCGCCATGACCAAAGCTGAAGCAGGTAGTGCTTTTGGCAATCCGACCGTTTACATGGAAAAATTTCTGGAAGATCCGCGTCATATCGAATTTCAGGTCATGGCGGATTCCTTCGGCAATGCCATCCATTTAGGTGAGCGTGATTGTTCCATGCAACGCCGCCATCAAAAAGTGGTTGAAGAAGCGCCAGCACCCGGCATTACAGAGTTACAGCGCAAAACCATCGGTGAGCGTTGTGCAAAAGCCTGTATTGATATTGGTTATTTGGGCGCGGGCACGTTTGAATTTTTATATGAGAAAGGTGAATTCTTTTTTATTGAAATGAACACCCGCGTTCAGGTCGAGCATCCCGTTACAGAAATGATAACCGGCTTTGACATCGTTAAAGAGCAACTGCGCATTGCCGCAGGAGAACGGTTATCCATCACTCAGGATCAGGTCAAAATTACCGGTCATGCCATTGAGTGTCGTTTAAATGCCGAAGATCCCAAAACCTTTATGCCTTGCCCCGGTACTATTGACCAGTTTCACATGCCCGGAGGCCCAGGTATTCGTTGCGAGACACACATTTACAATGGCTATAAAGTGCCGCCTTATTATGATTCAATGATAGGCAAGCTGATTGCTCATGGTGAAGATCGTAAAAGCGCCATAGCCCGCATGAATACCGCACTCAGCGAAATAATCATAGACGGTATTAAAACCAATATCCCGCTTCAACAGGATATTATGAATGACAGCGCTTTTGGAATAGGCCAACAAAACATCCATTATCTGGAAAAGAAACTGGGGATTCATTAGGCCTTAAAAATTACCAGCCGTTAATAAAAACATTCTGGAGTAATTTATGACTTCTATTCTGGCAATTGAACAGGCTGTCCAGCAGCTACCTGCACACGATTTAGCTGAGTTCCGCCGCTGGTTTGCTCAATTTGACGAAGCTGCCTGGGATGCCCAGATTGAAGCCGATGCCGACGCTGGCAAGCTGGACGCGCTGGCGGCTGAAGCACTGGCTGAATATAAAAATGGCACGGCGCGTGAGCTTTGAAGCATTTTACCTCTTCAAAGTTCTGGCAACATTTTGACGCTTTGCCTGCCAATATTCAGCAACAAGCACGCGATAGCTATGAACTGCTCAAACAGAACCCGCAACATCCCTCGTTGCAATTCAAGTCCGTTAAAAATGGAGCATTTCGTAGCGTTCGCGTCAGCTTAGGATATCGCGCCCTTGGCGTTCCAATTGATTTAGGTGTGCAGTGGTTTTGGATTGGCAGCCATGCCGACTATGATAAATTACTTAATTA
>CAIQND010000257.1 GCA_903873045.1 uncultured Methylococcaceae bacterium
AATCAGCAATATCAACACCGATGCAATAACAAAGGCTCTCCATGCCCAACCGCGTTGTTGCTCTGTAGCTAAAAACGGAACTAAAACAGGAATAATTATCAACTCCCTATATTTCGATAGCATAGCGATGGCTTCACTGTTTGAAGCATTACCGTAGCATAGCCCAACAATCAAACACAAAAACAAAAATAAAGAGCAAGCAGCAACAGCATTCATCTTTAAGGTGTTGGGTAGCACCTTAAATTGGGCCGACAATAACCAGATCAAGCCCAACATACCTGAAAGAATTATTGCCAAACTGGTTGAAACATAAATAGCTACAATAAATAAAGGCGTAAAAACCCCGCCTGATTTAATCGCCAATAGTTTAATTTTATCGAACGAGACACTAGACATTTGATTCAACATAGTTAATTTTTTTTATATAATTCAAGGAGTTTATTCATCATAGTTTAAATGACAAGTCATTTTTAGTGGTAATAACAAGGCCGTTATATTTATGTTTAATCAGCTCCGTTAATTCGCCCGTATCAGTAGAAACTACCGTTTTTCGCATAGTAAAAGCTTGCTGCACATCTCTCGACTGAGCTTCTGTGCTAATTGAAGCAACGACTACTAAATTTGCTACATAAGTAAATACGGCGACATCTTCCCGATACCCAGTTACTAAGAGGATGTCATATGATAATTTCAGGCAATAAATATTAATAATTAAATTGAACCTAAATCCTGCAAAGGCTCGCTTAAGTGATGATGATGTATATATACGATAAATATAGGAATTCAATAAATAATAAATACATAATTTCATTAAAAAAATGAGTACATTTTTTTATTACTGTATCTTTAATATCAATAATATATTTCTTTTTTTGTTTTAAACTCGCAGGATTCAGGTAGAAAAACATTAATATCAATCTGTTAATGAGCTCTTCAATTGAGTCTCAAATGTTTCCCAATAAATTGCCTCATATTCTTGCGCTACCTCGCTCCAACTTCGCTTGAACTGCGGCACTGCTTCGCTACGGCTTAATTGTTGCTCAACCTCGCTGATCCAAGTTTCGAGCGAAGCAGACAACGGCAGAACCACACCTGACGCCGGCATAACATGCGCTGCTGCCCCACATACATCAGAAATCACTACAGGCACTTTTGTTGCCATCGCCTCACTGATCACCATGCCATAAGGCTCTGCCTTGGCAGGATGCAGCAACACATCGAACTCAGCATAATGAGCTTGATCACTCCAGCCCATTAATTTATAGCCATCTTTCCATTCTGCAAATAAATGCTGCACATCGGCAACAGCAGGACCGACCACCCAAAGCTGTAAATTAGGCCGTGAACTGCGCAATGCCGTAACGATTTCAATAACCAAGGGCAAGCCCTTGCGCTGCCATTCATAACCGACAAACCCAATAATACCAGCATCCGTAGAAACTCTACGAGGTTCGCGCAACACCTCTGATTCCACGCCAGGCACGATTGGTACAGTCAGTTTGCACACCAACTCAGGATAGTAATGTGCCAATTGTTGTTTGATAAACTGCGAGTTCGGAACGACATATCGTGCAACGGTTAACTCGCGTCGCTCCAAAAACAACTGCATCGCAACACGTAATGAAATCAATCGCCACCACGGCTTTTCAAAAACCGTCGCAAAGGGTGGTCCATGAAAGGTTGTAATGTGATTGAATTTTAGTCGTTCGTGACTATGAATCAGGCTATCAGGATGTGGATTATCGATCAACCAACGCGCGACCCGACTGCCAAAACGTATCGACGCAATCCAGCGTGGACGAACTGCAATCTCACCAAGCTCATGCACCACTATTCCCTGCGGCCTCTCGACATGACAACGTTCACAAATTACAGTGACAGAATGGCCAAGTTGCTGAAGTTGCCGTGTTAACTCCCAAACATAGCGTTCCATACCGCCAACCGGGCCATATCGACGCACTACATGTATCAGCTCGAATTTGGATTGGACAACGTCTATTCCTGAAACTTGTTCACTTAATTGATGAGGCAAAATCCCTATCCTTTTATAAAGTAATATTCAAAGATTACTTTCCCTTTGATAAGTTTCTTACCAACTCAACAACCTGAAGCTCATACTCAGACTTCAGCCGCATTCAACCAAAGGTCATGCTTATTACATAGACTCAATGCGTAAATCGGACCACTGTAATCATGCAGTGTAAAGGTTGATATTGCCGCCGTGTCCTTGGTCGGATCAAACAGGTGTTCATCTAAAAACTTATAGTTTTGATCCAGCAAAACGTGCTTGACAATATAGTGCTCGTAACCTTTCATTTCATGAGGTGTCACTATTTTTACAGTGACTTTACCACCCGCTTTTTCTATTTCAATATTGGGTAGATGCGTAGCAACCTTGCCACTCCAGCGACCAGGATCTTCCTTGGTATAATAAATGTCACTGGCTCCCTTTACGGGTTTCTCACTATTAGCCAAAGCCAAAGTAGGTGCGACTACACCTGCCCCGATGGTAGCTAAACTTAAGCGAATAAAATTACGACGTTCCATAGTATTTCCTCGGTTATTAATGTTTATTGCATCTCGATTTATGGCAGAGGTGCGTTTACCTACTTGATTGCTCAGCAAATACTTCTTGTAAATCTATTTCCAAATCCGGGAATAGGTAAGGGATTGCCTTGTCTTCTCCCGAATACATTTTAAACAAGCTATATTTTTGCATCGCCGCATCCAGGACAAATTGATAAACAGCCTGTTCAACCGGATAGATCAGCCAATATTCCATTACACCATTTTCCTGATACAAATCATATTTGATCTGCATCTCTTTTTTAGAATTTCCTTTCGATAAAATTTCAATGATCCAATCAGGCGAACCCAAACAACCTTGCACATCCAGTTTATTATTATCACAAATGACACATAAATCAGGCTGAACTACCGAATAAATATCATGATCCGCTGCCCTGGATTTATTTTTATCATACAGTCGTACATCAAAGGGCGCGGCAAAAGGTTGGCAGGTTTTTTGTTTAAGAAAATTATAGAGTATCGCGCCTAATCTTATGGAAATACGCTGATGATTTACATTAGGCGCGGGCGACATCAGCATTATCTTACCCTTGATTAATTCAAGTGCGTCATCAAGCTGCCAGGTTAAATAATCCGCATAAGTATAGGTGCCATTCAAATCCAATTGCGATAATTGTGTTATGTTTGTCATTTTTTTTGCCCGTTGCACATCGTTTTCACACTGAACCATAAAGCCTTGCAACAATCCCTACCCACCTTAAAACAAGGCGCTAGTCATTGCCTGATCTCTGATAAGCATTTTTTCTTGCTTTCATAGTTCTAATCCATTCATGCCCATTTTTAAAGCCACTTAAAATAAATGGAGCACCACCGATGGCTACCGCATCAACCAAACAATACCAGGCGGCAACACCACTGGGCGGATTTCCCTGAGGCAAGCCCAAAACCGGATCAATTGCTGCCCATTTCCAGGTACCAACAGCGGTGCCTATTAATTCCAGCCAAGTTGTAATAAAGAACGCCGCAAGATAAACCATGGGCGAACGGCCTTTAAATAAATAGACCAAAAACACGCAGAACAATAAGGCACCCACGGCATCACCCTGCTGTGCAAAACCGCTGATACCCCAAAGTGACCATAAGCCACAAACCGCTATCACCAGGACGGTAATTTCTCTGGCGTATCTTAAAAACAGACCCGAACGCGCCAATGCCACCGCTGTTAGATAAACCATGCCGTGTCCGGGCGGTACATAATTGGGTACATTTCCAAATCGGTAGGTATAGCCGCCCATAAAAGGAGAGGCAAAATGCTCGCCGATAGTCGCAAAAATAACAGCGATAAGAACCTGCATTCTAACTTCTCTATTTTCACCGAGTAACAAACCAATTAAAAATACCCAACCGCTAACGCCTAGTGCATTTTGTTTTTCTATACTGGCATTGGCATCACTAATCAAACAGACAGCTACACAAAGAAACGTAAATGCCGCTATAAAATAATCACGCTTTTTATGTGGGTATGCGATATCACTAACGGGAAAATGGCGTAACACAAGCCTCTCTTTATATTTTATTTTTAAAAGCTTTAAGTCTATCATTCACCTGACCTATGTCCTAACTTCATACAAACATCCATGCTATTACCGCGTATCTGCCCAATTTTCCTGACAAAATAATTAAACAGGCCGGTAACAACGGGAGCTTTAACCAGCCACCCGCAAAACATAAAGCATCACCTATTACGGGCAACCATGAAAAAAACAAGACCCAGACACCTCTTTTTTTTACCAGGTTCAGTGCATTTTGTTTTTTTTCCGGCAACAGGCTTGCTACCGGAAACTTTCTTGCCGCTAACATTCCCAAGCCCCAGGTTGTCAGGGCACCCAGTGTATTACCAATAGTCGCTACAATAACCAGGTATTGAATCGAAAAATGTCCTGTCGATACCTGATAAGCCAAAACGGCTTCAGATCCACCCGGAGCAATGGTTGATGAAATAAATGCACTAAAAAAAAGCCCCCAGAGTCCACTCACTATTTCTTGCATTTATTTATCTCAAAAAAAAACCCTGCGTTCAAAGAGCACAGGGTTTTCAGTATTGCCCACACTTATTTTTCAGGCAATATTTTGTTTTTATTAGCAACGCCCCATTTAATCAAACGGGACAGTAACTTTACGACAAGATTAATAAACTCCCTTAACAAATCAAACACATAAACAACCACTTCTGATGCGCTCAAACCTTTAAATTTACGAGCCAGAAAAGGTGCCGCCAGTAAACCTAATGCCAGGCCGATTACCGTAACCCCCGAAATAACAGAGTCTTCAGCTTGCACAGTTGTTTTAGGTGCAGGCACTGCCGTTGCAACAACCGCTGGCACAGCAAGTGCTTCAGCGTCTGCTTTGGCCGCCAATTGAGGCAAAGTTGCCGTATAATCATCCGCTTCAACATAAGCGGTTACACCGGGAATACTGGGCAAATCACCATCGCCTTTACCCACCTTTAACTGGGCTTTCATGCCTTTTTCCATGTGTTGGGCAATATCGCAATGCACCAGATAGGTTTTATCGCCAGGGGGTAAAATTAATGTGCCTGAAATTTTTGAAGGGCCGGTTGCTTCCAAATGAAACATCCCTTTGGGGTATAAATACTTAGGTAGCCCATGCATCATCCATTGATGCCGCACA
>CAIQND010000258.1 GCA_903873045.1 uncultured Methylococcaceae bacterium
ACTTTCATCCGTTACGCCTTTAATGCGCGGTATAAAACGCTCTCTTGCCGGTGTGCCGTTAATCATCGGATTAGCTATGATGTAACCCAGCATTTTACCAAAGTAGGATTTACCGGAACCATAGAAACCGGATAACCAAACACCGGTTTCTTTAATATTTGAGGTGTACTGGTTAGTAAAGTCGTAAAGGTGACGACCAATGCCTTCGGTTACGATATAGGACTCAATTTCTTGCTGAATTTCCAGTTCCGAGCGATCTTCAAGGTCAATCACGTTCTTGATGTCTTCTTGAAGATCCAGCGTTAATATTTCATATATTTTTGTCACTACTAATCCTTATTTCACCAAAGTACAGCGGTAGGTCGATGCCATTTTAAAATTTAAAAAATACAGATTGTCTTCATCAAAGCGTGATGGATAAAAAATAACCAAGGGATGCGGTAAATTCATGACTGTCCGATGCTCCATGATATTTACGTTCTCTATACCGGTGCCGTAAAGACAGCCGGTTCTGATCAAGAATGGTATTTTGTTGTTCTTACAGGCGGCTTCTATTTCATAGATAATTTGATCGAATAAATCATGTTCTTGGGCATCTTCATCATGAAAAACCTTATGGACAGATGAGGCCATCGATTGATAATATTCTTTGAATGAATCCCAACCTTCCTCATCAATAAACTGTACCAGCAATTTGCTGACATCAATAAATTCAACCGTGCCCTGATAAAGCTCCCTGGCTTTTTCAATATACAGCTTTTCTTCATGAGGCGGATAGGAAAAGAGAATACTATTGCCGCCGTTTGCCTGCCTTCTCAGTTGATCCTGATTGGCAATTTGAAACTTAAGGCCATCAAATTGCTGTTTATGGTTGCTTATATAAGACATCGCATATTCCTTTATAACTGTGTGTAAGTTTGATGTTCAAGGTAACGCCATTGAAATCCATATTAAAAAAACCTTTCATCGAAAGCTTCTTGAGCCGGTCTTTAATGTCTTCGGTAACCATAAACGATAAGGGCAGCAACGCATTACTTAAAATATTGTTGTTAACGGGATCGTATAATTTTGCAAAATAAAGAAAAAGGCTCAAGGATTCAGTGGTAGGTCTAATCTGTTTAAATGATTTTATCCGCTTGCCTTCCACAAAATTTAGCTTGGTCATTATATTCAGGTATTTTGATGATAAGGTATTTATCGTGTTTTCAGACCACTTTAGCTGCAATGCCTTGTTATGACTTACAGAGTCTTTAATATAAGCGGTAATGTCGTCTTTTGTTAAACCTGATCTTCCAGACAGGTAAGCCTTAATGTAGACTTGGGATGAAATTTCTCGAAATAGCCGGTTATTGAGTGCAAACTGCCAAAACAAAATCAATTCCCTTTCCGGTAAGGGTAATTTATGTTGAAAAATGGCCTGTATTAAATCTTTATGGTTTTGGTTATAAAACTCAAGGAACGACCGTCTTACCGCCAACTCAACGCGTGCATTGCTTTTTTCGGTTCTTAGATTGAATTCATTTCTGGTGGTTGCCAAATCCCGGATAGCGTCGCCCTGACTGAAAAAGAAGTCAATTGCCGAATAGATAACAGCGTAATCACTTAACCCGCCAATGATATTTATGGTGGTGTCGTAATTGCCAAGCAGTGCAAAACTGTTTAATTCCGGCATTACTTATATGTATTGATTAAAATTTATTGATCCAGGATTTGGGACAAAAAGCGCCCAATTTGCTGAGTAAAGTACGCAAATTTGTTGAATATATGGCTACCAACTTAACACGGGACAGACCTGACAGGTTTATAAAACCTGTCAGGTCTAACTCCAGTATTTTATACTGGCTACAGTGGGTAGCCGACAGGATTGCCACGAACGGCTTAATTTTACACTGTCCCACCTTACGTGGGTAGCCGAATATATCAAGCGGTTTATACCGATTAGTAACGGATAATCCAAATTAAACAATTATTTTGGTAGTATCGGTAGTAATCATCAATAACGTTCGACACGACATCAATTACAACATAATGACAAATTTACACAAACTTACGAACACTGACTTTGATGAATTGATGTTATTCTATTATTTTAACGGGCCTGTTTTTAAAAAATGGATATAAAGCAAATCAGTAGTATGGCGCAAGTTGATTGTGACCAGTGGAACCGCCTTGCCGGTGATGCCTACCCTTTTATGCGTCATGAATTTTTATTGGCGCTGGAGCAAAGCGGTTCTATCGCCG
>CAIQND010000259.1 GCA_903873045.1 uncultured Methylococcaceae bacterium
CGAATCCATGCGCAAAAAAATGAATTCCTTGACTCAAGTTGAACACTTGGAGTAAAAATTCACTTCCACCGATGCGTTAGGTTTTAGGTGTTCAAGTTCGACCAGAATCAGTGTTCAAATTAATCAGAATACGCAACAGTCTATGCCATTAATTTCCCTGTTTTAAATGCTCATTTTTCAACTGCACATAATGTTGTGCTGAATATTCCAAAAACTCTTTTTCGGATTCTTTTAACGGTCTTACTTGTTTGGCAGGCGAACCTACATATAAAAAACCGCTTTCCAGTCTTTTGCTGGGTGCCACCAAAGAGCCTGCGCCCAGCATGACATAATCTTCGATAACCGCATCATCCATGATAATTGCGCCAATGCCAATCAGGCAATAATCGCCTACAGTGCAGGCATGCACTACGGCTTTATGACCAATGGTTACGCCTTTGCCTATGGTTAAAGGATGGCCTTGTGTAGAAAACGGGCCGGCATGAGATACATGCAAAACAGAACCATCTTGAACATTGGTGCCGTCCCCAATTTTTATACTTTCGACATCGCCTCTAATAACGGTGGCAGGCCATATCGATACGTCATTGCCTAGCGTCACATCACCAATGACGACAGCACTCTCATCGATATAAACGGACTCGCCAATGACAGGTTGCTTATCGTTAAATTTTCTAATTGACACAATATTTCCTTTATTTTAAAACAAACATGAAAATAAACAGGATTTTGACATAAAATCACTTTTTGGGGATAGACTAAAATAGTCTCAGGCGCTTGCAATGTTAAAAACGACAAATCACTCTGATTTTAAAGGTACAGCATGACGGTCATAAATGGAAACGGCTTTGTTGCCGAGATAATTCGTTCTTCCAAAAGAAAAACCTCTGCCATCAAAATACAAAAAGGCAAAGTATTTGTTATGGTTCCCGAGCGTTTAAGCCGGGCCGTGATTGAATCTTTAGTGACTGAAAAGACCCGCTGGATAAAAGAAAAACTGGCTATCCAGAAAGAAATTATTGCCATTAAACCGAAAGAATTTATTTCGGGTGTAGCCTTTTCTTGTCTGGATAAGAGTCACCCGTTAAAAATAGAATCAGGTCTTTATCCGGCTATTAAACTCCAGCATGATGAATTGGTGGTTTCAGTCAGGGATAAGGCCGCAGACAACGCCCAAGTCATCAAACAATTACTCATTAAATGGTTTAAGCAGCAAGCTGAATCGGCATTGAGAGACAAGACCGAGCATTATTCCAGAATGATTGGCGTTAATGCTTCATCCGTTACCATAAAATCATTTAAAGCAAGATGGGGAAGTTGCAGCGTTACGGCAGCCATTCAATATAACTGGAAAATTATTATCGCGCCTGACCGCATCGTTAATTATGTGGTCATTCACGAGTTATGTCATATCTTGCACCACAACCATTCGCCTGCTTTCTGGAAAGCCGTTGAACGATATTGCCATGATTACCGCGACTGTGGAGCGTGGTTAAAAAGCAATGGTGGCCGTTTGGATATTTAAAATACTCAGGTCTTACTGTTCGGGCTAAACGATGTCAGTGCGATGATCAGAAAAATGATCAGCAGTATGGGCCAGAAAAAAGGCACGACAATGGCTATCCCCAGTAAGGCAACAAAGGCGGCTATCATAAACAGAAATACGCCGACACCTAAAAACAACAAGACTATCAGCACTCCTGTGATGAGTATAATCACTAAAAATGACGGAATAGCGGCAAGATGAATCAATGAATTAGCAACCGGTGCGCCGTTCATCATGATGCTAAATTGACCAACGTCAGGATGAAATAAATAGCTAAAAATAGCAATCACCAGTCCTACTATCAGTACTTTTGTTATTAGTTTGGTTTTACCAGGGTGTTCCATAAATCACCTCTATTACAAAAATTGAGTGTTGGTTAAAAAATTGGCCTCCTTGTATAGGAAACGGGTTTTGGCTGCCATTTTCGGCTATCCACATAAGCCGGGACATTTTTGGTCGGGCTTTACGCCTGCCCTTTAATGCTACGATGTTAGCAGGGCAACCGCAAGGGATTGCCCCTACAAGACAAGGATATCGTTACATAAAAGGGCTATCCACATATTTAAATTGTCCCGCCTTACGTGGGTAGCCCCATTTTTTTATTGCTTATTGCGTGTCGGCAAGGTGAAATAAAAAGTGGTGCCTTTTCCCGGTTGGCTATTAAAATGCAAATACCCTTCGTGGGCTTCTATGAGTGAGCGACTGATGGAAAGTCCCATGCCCATGCCCTCTGACTTGGTGGTGAAAAAAGGCATTAATATTTTTTCTTGCCGGGCTTCATCAATTCCCGATCCATTGTCCTTTATTCTGACTTGTATGCTATTGTTGGAAGTCAATTCACTCTGGATGCTTAAGCAGCGTTCCTGGTTTGCAGGAGAGTTTTGCAAGGCATCAATACTATTTCGGATCAGGTTTATGATGACCTGTTCAATTTGTACCTGATCGACATTGACAGGCGGCAGTTGTTCTTCCAGTTCAAAGCTTAGCGTTATGTTATGTTCTTTAAGCTCATCAACACACAGGCCGGCCGCGTTATTAATCAAGGTATTAATGTCGGCGATTGAACGTTGTGTAGTGTGGGATTTAACAAATTCCCTCATACGATGAATTATCCGGCCCGCTCTTAACGCTTGTTGCTGGGTTTTATGCAAAATTTCCGAGAGCTTTTCCAGATCAGGCTTTTCAGCTTTAATAAGGTTTAAACTGACTTGCGTATAAGTGGTGACAGCCGTCAGGGGCTGGTTAACTTCATGGGCAATGCCGGAAGCCATTTCTCCCATCAGTCCCAGACGGGTGACATGGGCGAGTTGGTTTAGATGTTCCTTGTCTTGTTGTTCCTGATGTTTGCGTAAACTGACATCTCGAACAATAGTCGTAAAATAGTGCGTATTGTCGATTGAATACTCCGCTATGGACAGATCCAGAGGCACCACTGAGCCATTTTTATGAAGACCATCAATTTCCTGAATTTGACCACTCGGTTGAACGGTGTCAAGGAGGTTGAAATGTCCCAGTGGAATGAGATTGCTAATGCCATACCCCACCAGTTCTTCGGGTTTATAGCCAAAAATAGTTTCTACAGCAGCATTAGCCGATATGATATTGTTGTTGGACATGTCAACGGTAATAATACCTTCTACTGAGGCATTAAAAATGGAGTCGAGCTTGGCTTCCATTAGTTTGCGTTCGGTAACGTCGGTAATGAAGCCGTGCCAGAGTGTGGCACCGTCCACTTCACGCTCGGGTACGGCGTTGCCGAACAGCCAGCGTACTGTGCCGTCATCAAATTTGACCCGATATTCATGATGCCACGGGCTTAAGTCTTGTGCGGATTTTTGGATGGAGGCGTTGACACCATCGAGGTCGTCCGGGTGAAGAGGTGTAAATACTTTGGACGCATCTTTGCGGACTTCTTCCGGGCTAATTCGGTATATATCCTGAATGCCTTCACTGGCAAAAGGCAAGTAGGAGCTACCATCGGGATGCAAACGATATTGGTAAACCATTCCCGGCACCCGACTGGCAATTTTTTGGAGGCGGTCGAAAGCTTCTTGCTGGGCCAGTTGCGCTATTTTTCGTTGTCCTATTTCAGCTTGCAGTTGCTTGGCAGTGGGTAAGGACAAGGCTTGGGGAATAATCCACAGCATTAATGCGGCGGTGACAAGCGAGATA
>CAIQND010000260.1 GCA_903873045.1 uncultured Methylococcaceae bacterium
GGGCGCATGATGTCCTGAACCGTCATGGTCTTGTTTTGTAATACCCGCGCCAGTAAATCTTTGGCCAACAAAACGCCAACCACTTTACTGCGATCCCCGTCAATGACTGGATAACGGGAATGACAAAACTCAATGACCAATGGATAGATGGTTTCCAGTTCGGCTTCTTTGGGCACCACGACCATTTGAATGCGCGGAATCATAATATCCCTGACCCGCATTTGCGACACTTGCAACACACCTTCAATCATGGATAAGGCATCGGTATCCAATAACCGGTTTTCCCTCGCTTCTCGTAGTATTTCAAGAAGATCATCCAAATCTTGTGGCTCCCCGGAAAATAATTGCGTGATTCTTTCCACCCAACGCTTTCTGGGGAGGTTGCTACTGGGAGGTTGGTCGTCGCTCATTCTTGATTGTCCTGTAGATAGGGATTTTTTATGGTTAACTGCTTTAAAATGGCTATTTCTTTATTTTCCATCAGTTCGGCTTCCTCATCGTCGAGATGATCGTAGCCCAATAAATGTAAGACGCCATGCACAATAATATGCGCCCAATGATCGCTTAAGATTTTATGTTGTTCCAGCGCCTCTTTTTCCAGAACCGGGGCGCAAACGACCAAATCGCCGAGCAAGTTCAGCTCAATGCCTTCAGGCACTTCAACGGGAAAACTCAAGATATTGGTCGGGCCTGATTTATGGCGGTACTGTTCATTGAGTTCGGCACTTTCCTGTTCATCGACAATGCGTACAACGATTTCGGTGTCTTGATTGAAACCTTCCAGTGCCGCATCCACCCATTGTTGAATGTGTTCTTGGTCAGGCTGCCCTTTTGAGTTAAAAATGGTTTGGATTTCGATTAGATTCATGAGTTGGTTTTGGTTTGCTCATACGCTTCATAAGCGGAAACAATGCGCTGCACTAAAGGATGCCTGACGACATCGCGCACGCCAAAAAAAGTAAAGCTGATGCCTTCAACATCCTTAAGCACTTCAAGTACATGCCGCAAGCCGGACATTTTTTCCGAGGGCAGATCGGTTTGCGTAACATCCCCTGTCACAACCGCAGTCGATCCAAAACCCACCCGAGTCAGAAACATTTTAATTTGTTCGGTCGTGGTGTTTTGCGCCTCATCCAGAATGATAAAAGCGTCATTCAAGGTGCGTCCACGCATAAAAGCCAGCGGTGCCACTTCGATAATGCCTTTATCAAGCATTTTTTCAACCCGGTCAAAGCCCAGCATTTCGTATAAGGCATCATACAAAGGCCGTAAATACGGGTCGACTTTTTGCGCCATGTCACCGGGTAAAAAGCCCAGTTTTTCACCGGCTTCTACCGCAGGCCTTACCAGAATTATTTTTCTGACTTGTTCATTTTGCAGTGCTTCAATGGCACAGGCAACCGCCAGATACGTTTTTCCGGTTCCGGCCGGCCCTACACCAAAATTAATATCATGAGAGACAATCTTTCTTAAGTAGGCTTGTTGATTAGCGCCCCGGCCTTTAATCAGGCCAATTTTTGTTTTGATAGCGACTTCTGGTTCAGATGCCTCGCCCGAAGTTTCTAAAATGCCATCAATAGAGGCATCCTGCATGGCCAAATGAATCAGTTCGGCAGTTAATTGTTCTTTTTCAGTGCTGGCAAATAATTTTTGCATCACTGCACAAGCGGCCTTGACCGAATCATCCAAGCCGGTCACTTTAAACTGGTTGCCGCGATTGGCTATTTCAACCTGAAGGCGTTTTTCTATCTGTCTTAAATGCGTGTCTAACTGACCACAAAAGTTGGATAATCTGCCATTATCGGCAGGGAGCAAAGATATTTCCTGAGAAGTCATGATGATAAATCAGAGTGGGTTGATGATTTTATCCAGAGACGCCTCAACAAGTCGACCCCGTAAAGAATTGGGTAAGGCTTCAGCAATCAGCACATCGACAAACTGTCCGGCTAATCTGGGATGGCCAATAAAATTGACTACCCGGTTATTTTCGGTTCTGCCCTGCATTTGTAGCGGATTCTTCTTGGCTTGGCCTTCGACTAAAACAGTTTGCACGGTGCCAATCATGCTATTGGAAATAGCAATAGCCATTTCATTAATCCGGTTTTGAAAACGCTCCAAACGTTGTTTTTTTACTTCCGCAGGCACATCATCAGGCAAATCGGCGGCGGGTGTTCCCGGGCGCTGACTATAAACAAAGCTAAAGGACAAATCGAAACCAATGTCTTCAATGAACGCTAAAGTCTCTTCAAATTCGGCATCGGTTTCACCCGGAAAGCCAATAATAAAATCCGAAGACAAGCTGATATTAGGACGGACTAAACGCAATTTGCGGATAGTTTCCTTGTAATCAGCACTGGTATGGCCGCGCTTCATCATTTTTAAAATGTTATCACTGCCGCTTTGTACCGGTAAATGCAAGTGATCCACCAGTTGTGGCAGTTCAGCAAAAGCTTCAATCAAACTATCCGTAAATTCAAGTGGATGTGACGTGGTAAAGCGCAGACGATCAATTCCATCTATGGCGGCTACATAATGCAGTAACAGTGAAAAATCGGCACTATCACCATCCTCCATTTCGCCGCGATAGGCATTGACATTTTGCCCCAGTAGATTGATTTCCCTTACACCTTGTTTGGCTAATGTGGTGATTTCAGCAATAACATCTTTTAACGGGCGACTGATTTCTTCGCCACGGGTATACGGTACTACGCAAAAAGAACAATATTTACTACAGCCTTCCATCACCGAAACAAAGGCTTTTGGACCTTCCGCTCTCGGTTCGGGCATGGCATCAAATTTTTCTATTTCAGGAAAAGAAATGTCGATAACGGGTTGATGTTTGCTGATGACTTGATCCAGTAGTTGCGGCAGACGATGCAGGGTTTGCGGCCCAAAAACCATGTCCACAAAGGGTGCGCGTTTTTGAATGGCAGAACCCTCCTGACTGGCTACGCAACCACCGACACCAATAATGACATCGGGTCGCTTGTCTTTAATCTTGCGCCATTTACCCAAGGCTGAAAAAACCTTTTCTTGTGCTTTTTCGCGTATTGAACAGGTATTAAGCAGTAAAACATCGGCCAGTTTTGGATCATCAATCAATTCAAATCCATGTGACGCTTGCAGTACATCCCGCATTTTATCGGAATCATACTCGTTCATTTGGCAACCGTTGGTTTGAATATAAAGTTTTTTTGTCATATTTTATCTGGGCAACTCTTATGGAAATCAGTGAGGTTTTTGGGTTTTATCGAAAGGTAATAAAGCGGGTAACCACCGACGAATGACTCGTAAAAAGCGAAGGTGTATACCTCCGCTTATTTGTTTCAGTTATTATAACCTGAAGACAGATTAAACGAGTAACATGACTGCTTTTAGATGACTGAATTTTGTTTTTTATCAGCTTTGTACTGTTGACTGATTATTCACAAGGTTGCAGTTGAAGTATTTTATAAGCGGTTTATTCCCGTAACAAGGCTAGTATTTTCTCTTCCAGGTCAGGATGCGTGCCAAATCCACAGTCTCTTAATATGCCTTTTTTATCCACCAAAATATACGAGGGCGTACCTTGTAAATCAAAAAGCTCAAACGTTTCCGCATGATAGGTTAATGACTGAAAGTAATGTTCCACTTGCTGCCAAACATTCTGTTGCCAGGCTTTTGTTTGTTGCTCAAAATCAGGCACACGCGCGTTGATAAAAAGGGCTATTTTATCTGGAGTTATGTCAGCTTGACGTTTTTTCAAGCGATCCATCGCTACAGGAAACGGGATGCGAAAAGGCCAATGATTGTCTGGCAATTTTCCTTGCTGACTGAGTGTGCGGTGCGTTTCACCGATAACCTCACCCTTTTTAAGTAACAAGGTTAAATTTTCCAGATTATTTTTATCAAAATCCTCAAACGCTGTTGCAACACCTAATACAGATAAACCGTGATCGCAATAACGCTGATACAAGTCTATTGCCTGCGGTAACGCATACAAAAAACAACCTGGACAATTTACTTGAAACACTTCTACCAGTACAACGCGACCTGATAACTGATCAAACCCACAGGGCTGACCTTGAACCCAATTGGATAGCAATAATAAGGGGGCTTTTTGGCCTATTTGTGCTTTCATTATTCTGGAAAAACCGGTTGCTTTTCGTGGATGGATAGTTGTTTTTAGACTTATGGCTCAGGCACTTATAAACGTTATGCGTTGTAGTTATTTACTTCCCCCCCTTTGAAAAAGGGGGGTTTATCTAATAAAATCTTCCCTACCCCCTCTTTTACAAAGAGGGGGACTGAATGATTACTCTGCGTTCTGTGCCTGTTCACGCAAAACTTTTTGTTGTCGTTGTAACTTGGCTTCACGCTTGGCAATAAGGGACTTGGCAGCATCAGCACCGATATGCGCTTCACCCCGCTGTCTGGCTAACTCCATTTGTTTTTCACGTTCCATAAAACGGGATTTCTGAATATCGGTGACTTTATCAAAACAATGCGGACAACTAACCCCTTGCTGGTATTTATCGCTGGCCTTGTCGACTTCGGTAATCGGTAAGCGACATGCGTTACATTGATCGTAGTTGCCTTTTTCAAGTTGCAGGTTAACCGTTACCCGCTCATCAAAAACAAAGCATTCACCTTCCCATAACGTTTCTGTTGCCGGGACTTCTTCCAGGTATTTTAAAATGCCACCTTTAAGATGATAAACCTCGTCAAAACCCTGTTCTTTTAGAAAAGCTGTCGATTTTTCACAACGAATGCCGCCGGTGCAAAACATGGCGATTTTTTTGTGTTTTTCAGGGTTAAGGTTTTCCTTAACAAAGCGGGGGAACTCACGAAAACTTTCGGTGTTCGGGTTAACGGCATTTTTAAACGTACCCACTTTAAACTCATAGTCATTACGCGTGTCCACCACAATCACATCGGGATTAGAAATGAGTTGGTTCCAATCAACGGGACTAACGTAGGTGCCGACAACCCTTTTAGGATCAATGCCTTCTATGCCCAGGGTGACTATCTCTTTTTTAAGTTTAACCTTGGCGCGGTTGAAAGGCATACTGTCGGTAAAAGATTCTTTATAGTCTATATCAGATAGGCGCGGGTCATTACGTAACCAATTTAGCACCGTGTTGATGCCTGCACGCGAGCCGGCAATGGTGCCATTAATGCCTTCGTTGGCCAGCAGCAAGGTACCGCGTACTTGATTGGCTTCCAGTACATTATGTAGTGGTTGACGTAGACCCTGAAAATTTTCCAGGGTGACAAATTTGTACAAAGCACAAACGACTATTTGATTCATGTTACAGCCTCGTTGCTAACTGGAACGTAAATCCAGCGCAAAAATAAAGTGATTATACTGGAATAGAACCGCTTTGTCGGTTATAAAAACCACAGACAGGGCAATATTAATAGTTTGTAGGTTCAATTTGGTAAGCTTCTATCATGGCTTTATGCGTTCCCGGCATTATGGAAGCCACATAAAGTTTATTGGCATGGATTAATGGCGTAGACAGTGGACGCCCAGCTCCTTTCAACGTATGCCTGGCAACCAAGGCACCATCTTTTATACGGACGCCATAAACCGTCCCGTTACTTCCGATATCTACAATCCATACAATGACATTACCTTTTTCAGTCGGTGTATTAATGATCGGTAGAGAGGGGTGGCTTCTGAAAGTTTTTAAGGCTTCAGGGCTTGACGGGTCAGGGAACTGCCAAAAGCGTTTAAATTTTGGCAGGCCATTTTCCATAATAATCTTTAGTGCTACCAAGCCTGCTGGATGCGATTTATCAGCCACAAAGCCAGGAATAACCACAACCGGATCATCATCAATTGACGTTGAAATGGGTTGAGTCACAATCATGCCCATCCAGCCAAATTTACACTCATCGGTTTTTGTCCCACACACATCAACCAATTGTAGGCGATCATATTGAGTTCCCAGATGCTCTGCATCCACTAAATACACACCACCGTCCTTACTCGCTTGCACCAGTACAGAATAGCCATTTGCCATGGTTATTTTAACAGGCGCACTGGCACCTAAATCATAATCCATCCAGGCCAGACATTCCCAGAACGATTTATTATCACAATCACCTGTCGCCGGTTTTAACTGTACCTCATTTTCCGGTAAGCGGGGAATGAATAAATTCTTGCAGGATGCCATACAAGCCCTGTCTGGATTAGACGGATTAAAATGTGCACATAAATTAGTATCGCAACCGGCATCAAATTGTAGCCCCGCCTTTACGCGCATAATGGTATTGGCATAATCCTGTCGGTCAAGATCAATTTGCCCATTACCGGTAGGCACAAATAATTCAAAATCATCACCAGACTGATAGATTTGAGGGTCAGCGGGCGTCCAAATACCACCGCCGCAAATCATTTCCTGATTGCCGTACTCTTTGGTTACCGGACAATCAGTTTCCGGTGTTGTTAACAGCACGCTACTGATTGCAGGTTTTACCGCTGATTTGTCGGGTTCTTTATGAGTAGCATGCCAAGCATCTAAATCAATCTCAAAAAGCCAGCCATGATAGGGTTGTTCATCACCAGAATTGCCAAAAGCAGCATACAGATAACCCAAGGTTGAACCCGGTTTGAGTGCGTGCTTTAACGCTGAATGTGAAAAAGCGGTTGGTGGATTAAAGGCTACGGCTCCCATTCCGTCAACAGTGGGTTTTTCGGCAGACAGCACCAGAACCGGAAACGTTTCATCCACTTGTTTTTTAGCCAGATCAATTACAGCTAAACGATGGCTGGTCCGCACACCTTTAGTCAGGCATTGATAAAGAATAATCAGCTTGTTGCCTATGATTATGGGGGTTGAAATAAGTTGAGCCAATTGACCATCAGGTGTTGGCGCATTGACTTGCCACTCCAAAACGCCCGTTTCACCATCCAGTGCCGCAATAACCCCATTTGAAGCAGGCACTAAGACCAGTGGCTTGCCTTGGGACAAATCCAGCAGCGGAGACGCAATAATACTTTCATCAAAAGTAACCGAGGGCAGGGCATCGGTAGGAAAGAGTCTCTTTAACGTAAAGTGTTCAGATTGCTTTAACTCAGAGCCATAAAGACCGGCCGAACTGGTTAAAATAATACTGACGACCAGAGCGATAGCAGAAAAATAATTACACAGGGTGAATTGGGTGGCCGTTTTGTTCAAGCGTTACTCATTAGATATGAAGAAAAATGAGACAAGATTGTACCGATGAACTATGACGAGATTATGAAAATAAGTAAAATAACGGTCATCAAC
>CAIQND010000261.1 GCA_903873045.1 uncultured Methylococcaceae bacterium
CAGCAACTCAACTACAAGACGTTGCACCTGTATTGCCAAGCATTACACCTCTACTGTCAGATGTAATACCTCTATCAGCATAGCCCTTCATTGCAAGGACAAGCTAAAACCTTTATTGACAAAACCAATACCTTGATTGACACTGCCAGAACAGTCGTCGGCAAGTCTAATATTTCTATCGGGTTAGTCCATACCTTTACAATAACAGATAAGTTAAGCGGACGATAGCATAAGTAATAGATAATGTACCATCATGAAGGATATAAGTTTAAAATCTCCCCCAGAGACTCCCAGATATAAAGCACTCAATAACCTGAACAGTCCTTGTTGTCTACTTTATTGGCTACCTAAGGCGGACTAAGCCGTTCGCTGAGCGGAGTCGAAGCGAAACTTGGCCGATTTGCCATGAATGGCAATTACAAAGCATACCATTGATTTATAGACACTTTGATTTGTCGGGTTACGCTGCCGCTAACCCGACGCGACTAACGTTACAAATTACGACTTGATAGTTAGTTTTGGCTGGGCGCATCCGCTACTTGGGGGACACAAGTCACTTTGCTCCTTCTCCAGCCGGAGAAGGTTGGGATAAGGGGGATTAAATAAGGATTTTCTCCACTTTAATTTCCCCTCCCCCAACCCTCTCCCGCTGGAGAGGGCTTTAAGTAACAGAGCAACCCAATCTTTTAGTTAACTACCCGCTTATGATAAATCCACCCAGCTATTATCGGCCACAACACTTTTTAAACTTTTTGCCACTGCCGCAGGGGCAACTATCGTTACGACCTATTTTTTTTGATGAGCTCAGCGCTGATGGAAGCAGTGCGGGCAATTTATGCTTACCTAATGTTTTTCGTAGATGATTGTAAAAATCAGCAAACTCCTCACTAAAATCAGGATTGGGTATTAAAAACTTCCAACTTGACGTGTGTTCCAATGCTTTTTGCATGACCGCCCACGCTTCAGTTTCTTGCTGAGACTCGTTAAGTGTCATAGCCAAAGCAAGCGTTGCATCTACTGCATTAGGTTCAATATGCAGAGCCTTTCGCAAGGCAGCAAAAGTCTCTTTAGGGCGATTGAGATAAGATAGTAAATTGCCCAAACTCAACCACTGCCGCGCATCGTTTGGGTGTTCAGCCAAATAGTTGCGTTTTGAGGCCAAGCCTTTTGCAAGCGGCATATCGATGCCATCACCGGTATAGCTGATCGTTTTAAATTGATCGTTTTGTTGATGCCCTGCTTTTGCGTTAATTTGACTTCCAAGAAATTGGGTACTGAGCGCCATCTTGGCCATGGGCGTAAATTCGAATTCAACATCCTGTCCGCAGGAGGCACAAGGGAATTCATCGTTTAATAGAAATGCGGCTTCTGGATCATCTGAAATAACAACGCCTTTTACTTCATAGCGATTAACGGCTTTGCATAATGGACATTCCAAATCCAGAATAAGCTGATTAGGGATAGGAACACTTCCTTTATCTATCGAGTCGAACAGCTTTTCACAGCGTTCAAACTCAGCTAAAGCACGCTCTTTTGCCCCTTGTATCTCTGGTCCATCATAATCTAAAAGCCTCGCACAAATATAAAAAGCACGGTCAATCAA
>CAIQND010000262.1 GCA_903873045.1 uncultured Methylococcaceae bacterium
ACGTGCTTGCCGTTGGCGATGGCTTTTAAGACCATATCTTTAACAAGCCCTGCTCCACCAATCAATTCCAGAACGATATCAATCTCCGGATCGTTGATAATGTCCAGGGGATCAGTGCTTAAGATAATGCCTTGGGTATCGCAAATCCGTTCTTTGTCCAAATCCTTTGCCGAGGCACGGGTGACAATAATTTCCCGGCCTGCCCGTCGTGCAATTTCTGCGGCATTACGTTTTAACACATTGACCGTACCACCGCCGACCGTACCCAGCCCTAATATACCTACTTTTACCGGTTTCAAATTAAGCTCCAGTTAAAAAATCGTTCATGTTCCAATTGAATGGGGCAATTTTATCGCCCTTAAAGTTACCTGATTATCAAAGATGCTTCAGCCAATGCAAAAACTTCGTTAATTTAGGCGTTATGCTAAGTCATACATTCACATCCCTGTGACTGGATACTGGCATCCATGCCAGTATGACGGTGCTGGCTCAAGCTGCTTACTAATCAGGTAAATTTTTACTTGGCTGCTTGTTTAATTCCGTCTTTTTTCATCATCAGGCGAATGCCCCGCACTGCCTGACGGGTTCGGTGTTCATTCTCGATTAAACCAAACCGAACATGATCATCCCCGTACTGACCAAAACCAATGCCTGGGGAAACCGCCACTTTTGCTTCTGCCAGTAATTTTTTACAAAACTCTAACGACCCCATGGACTGATAAGCTTCCGGTATTTTTGCCCAGACAAACATGGTAGCTTTGGGTTTTTGAACAGGCCAGCCGGCCGCATTTAAACCCTCGCATAGCACATCGCGTCTTTTTCTATAGACCTCGGCGATTTCCTTAACGCACTCTTGCGAGCCTTCCAGGGCAGCAATGGCAGCAATTTGAATCGGTGTAAACGTGCCATAATCGAGGTAAGATTTAATTTTGGCCAACGCTGCAACCAGCTCTTTGTTACCACACATAAAACCCACGCGCCAACCGGGCATGTTATAACTTTTAGACATGGAGAAAAATTCTACGGCAATGTCTTTCGCGCCTTCAACCTGAAGAATGGAGGGCGCTACGTAACCGTCAAAAACAATATCCGCATAGGCAATATCCTGTACTACCCAGATATTATGCTCTTTAGCCACAGCGATAATTTTTTCAAAAAAATCCAGCTCTACACATTCAGTGGTAGGATTTCCCGGAAAATTAAGAATTAACATTTTGGGTTTCGGCCATGAATCAACAATGGCTTTTTGCAATTCTTCAAAAAAATCGCCACCCTGAATCATCGGCACATGCCGTAAATCTGCACCGGCAATAACCACACCGTAAGGGTGAATCGGATAAGCAGGGTTAGGGACTAACACAACATCGCCAGGCCCCAATGTTGCCAACGCCAAATGCGCCAAACCTTCTTTGGAACCAATGGTAACAATGGCCTCGGTTTCCGGATCCAGATCGACATCAAAACGGGTTTTATACCAGTTACAGATCGCTTTCCTTAAGCGGGGAATCCCTTTGGACACTGAGTAACGATGCGTATCGGTTCGCAGCGTTGCTTCAACCATTTTATCAACGATATGTTTAGGCGTTGGCTGATCGGGATTACCCATGCCAAAATCAATAATATCCTCTCCCGCCGCACGAGCCTTGGCTTTCAACTCGTTAACAATGTTAAAAACGTAGGGGGGTAAACGACTTATTCTATGAAATTCTTCCATTTAAAGCTCTTGAGTAACCCAAGTATGAGTAAGATTAAAAAAATATAACTTCCCGGTAAATCTTTAAGGGCTTAAAAACCTTGGATTTAAGAAGTTACAAAAAAACTGTCTAAATTACTGGTGTTAACGCCTTCTGTCAAATAATAGCGCGTATTTGACCGAGTAACGGCTTACTTTAACTCAATCTTCAAGTTTTTAATGCTTGATTTCGGGGATTTCAGCACTAACAAACAATAGGCGTAGGCCGGAATAAGACCACCCAAGCCTGTCCTGAGCTTGTCGAAGGGCGGAGCGCATGGTGGCGTTTCCGGCACACTCGTACAGATGCCGGAAACGCTTATTCTCGCTTGCGCTCGAAAAGTCTTATTCCGGTCTACAAAGTTTCTGGCATTCATCATTTACCACCGACATGCATTAACGTAAATGCACAAGGTTATCAACGATATATAAAGTCAAGCTAAGGAAACTTGAAGGTCGAGTTTAAGGACAATACCCGCTCCACTCGCAGCAAGTCTTCTTGTGTATCAACCCCCGCCTGTGGCGTTTGGTCGACAATTTTTACCAAGATGGCTTCACCGTGCCACAAGATTCTGAGTTGTTCCAGCGCTTCAACCGACTCAAGGGAAGATGCTTCCCAAGAACAATAACGCTTTAAAAAATCAACCGTATAGGCATAGAGTCCGATATGCCGAAGATAAGACACAGCACCGGACGGGGTTCTGCCTGAATTAGCAAAAGCCTCTCGCTCCCACGGAATGGGCGCACGGCTAAAATAAAGCGCATAACCGGCTTTATTTAAGACCACTTTAACGGCATTGGGATTAAATATTTCTTCTGAATCGATGATCCTGGCCGCCAGTGTTGCAATATCTGCCTGCTGCTGACCCGCCAAGGCAAGCGCCACCTGTTGAATCGTTGCCGGTGGAATCAGCGGCTCATCGCCTTGCAGATTGACGATAATTTCGTTATCTGCCCAACCACAATTGTCCGCAACCTCGGCGATTCTTTCCGTGCCACTTTGATGATCAGTGCGCGTCATGACGGCTTTAATACCCAACGCGCCAACGGTTTTAAAAATCCGTTCATCATCGGTAGCGACGATGATTTCTTCAGCGCCTGCTTCTTGCGCACGCTCACAAACATGGGCAATCATGGGTTTGCCGGCAATCGCCAATAACGGCTTGCCCGGTAGCCGGGTTGAGGCATAACGGGCCGGAATAATGACTTTAAAACGTAGCGTCATTGGTATAAGGCATCAGTTTCTTCACTGCTTAACTCGCGGGCTTCATCTTCAAGCATTACGGGAATATCATCACGGATTGGAAAAGCGAGGCGATCTGCCCTGCATATTAATTCTTCTTTGGTTTTATCATAGCGCAAGGGACTCTTGCATAAGGGACAGGCCAAAATATCGAGCAGTTTTTTATCTATCATGCTTTTCTCTTAAGTAGGTTTAATAATTGTTCAGAAAAAGCAGCCTCAGGCACGGCTTTTACTGGAAGATACCAATGCTGTTTGCCTGCAAATGCCCTGCATTTTACAGCATCTTTTTCAGTCATTAGCACCGGTTTGTTATCCGTGTATTCAATATCGTGGCGCTGAAATGGATAATGATCAGGAAAATTATGAGTTTCACAGAGCAAGCCAGCGACTTCCAATACTTTAAAAAAGCGTTCCGGATTACCAATACCGGCCAAAGCATGGCACTCAACACCCTTAAATTCCGCTAATGGTTTTTGCTCGCCGGTCACTAAATTAACCAACTGGTCACCTACCAAGCGCATGGACATTTCATTGTCTTCAGATTTTTCACCATTAACGATGATAAAATCGACAGTTTGTAACCGTTCAATAGGCTCGCGTAACGGGCCTGCCGGTAAACAGTAGCTGTTACCAAAACGTCTTTCACCATCGATGACTGCAATTTCAATGGTTCTGTTTAACGCATAATGTTGCAAACCATCATCGGATAAAATGACATTACAATCAGCTTTACTGAGCAACAATTTTGCAGCGTCTACCCGCAACGGCCCTACCGCCATCGGGCACCCCGTTTGTTTGGCTATTAACAAGGCTTCATCGCCGGTGTTTTTGGCATCACTGTCAACCGTCACCCATTGCGGCCATGATTCAGCTTGCCCGCCGTAACCACGGCTAATGATTCCCGGTTTAAAACCGGATTCTTTAAGAAACTCAGCCATCCAAATAATCAACGGTGTTTTACCTGTACCGCCCACCGTAATA
>CAIQND010000263.1 GCA_903873045.1 uncultured Methylococcaceae bacterium
TATTGACGCTGTCCTGGCCTAAATCAAGCAACGGTGTTGTTATGGCAGCGGCGATAGTCTTGGCTTCCTGCCAGTTTATCAAGAAGTCCTGTTTGCCGGGATTGACTGGTAAGGTCAGCTTTCTGCCTTGTTGCCGGATGGGTTGTGTTTGTCCATCAATAGATACCGATTGCAGCACGGCTTGTTCAGGCAAGGTCAGCGTATGTTGCGAGCCTTGAGAGCTGCGGAGGCTGATTTTTAATTCGGCATCCTGCGTGCGCTGTCCGGGTTTAATGCTTAAACTGCTGCTGTCAATGGTTAAGGTTTGCCCTTCCACTGCTTGCGGCCGGGTTATTTGCAGCGTTACTTTTTCGCCCGGCCAAGGATGCCATTCAGGTAGCCACTGCCCTTCATTATTTAAATGAATCATGGCGATGCCTGAGGTTTCACTGTGCCAGACAGGGCTGATATCGGCTGTCCAGACTTCGATCCATTGCGCCGTATCCGTCGCGGTCAACTCGATTTTTTCCGATTTTTGTAGCGTCGATTCCCATTGCATACTGCTTTGTTGTGCCGCCATATTGACTTCAACGGCATTATCTTTAACGCGAATATCCGGACTGGTAACCGATTCACCCGGTAGCAGTGGAACGGTTAAAATCACGGCAGAATCGGCTGGAGAAATCCGAATAATGCGGGTGATAACGCGCCAATCCAAGCCTAGCGACAACTGTCGCTCGACGCGAACAAAAGGCGGTAAAACATTGGGCTCTGCTACCGATTTGGATTTATCTTGGGGCGATTGTTGTAGGCGGCTAAATTGTAATTGGTCGTCTGACCAGCCGTTTTCATGTAAACCCACCACGTCCCAACCCGATTCTTCGATGCTGACGCGGTTCGGTTTTAACGGTAAAGGCAGCGTGAATTTACTCAGTAAAGGCGTTAAACCTTTAAGAGTGATTTGATGGTCGCCTTTGGCCAGATTGATCCATAAGGTATTGTCGTTACGGTACAATGCCTGGGCGGCTTTACCATTATCCAGTACCTGATTGGGAAACCATTGCTTGTATTCCGAGGGCAACGGCAGGGTAACCGATTCTTGGGCATCAATTTGCAAGGTTATTTCAATGGTTTTATCGGTAATCGTCATGTTCATTTGCTGAATTTGAGCGCAACCGGGCAAGCAATCGGGTATCTCCACTTCCTGTAGACGGGTTTTTAATTCAGTTAATAAGGCCTCGCTGGGGTAGTCGGCATCGGCTTTTGGCGAGGGAACAGACAACAGGGGAAGTAATAAAAACCAGAGCAATAAGAAGGATACCTTATTGCCGAGTTCCAACTTGGGAACAAGATCAGGCTTTAATTTTTCGGCCACACCCAGCATTAATAAGGCCAGTAAGGTCACCAAAATTACGCGCAGGAGATTCAACAACATCGTCATCCCGGGTGATAAATACCATAAATCCAGCGGTTGTCCCGAATCAACCGAACCGTTCCATGATAAATAAACCGTGTTCCATTGCCATTGCGGCAAGCCGGGGCCGGTTTGGACTTTGGCGTTAGGATCAATGCGTTCAACGTTGTTGTTCGCGTTACTGCCAGAGTAAGCCGCCGATACTTGTGGCTCGGGCATGGTGCTAAGATACTCGGCTTTACTTTTCGCTCTTTTCGTGATGCCCGCGAGTGGTTGCTGTGCGGCATCCATGGCTTCCATTGGCATTGGTGCCGGGATATGGTTCTGAGCCCTGTCGATAACCTCAATGGCTTGCTCGGGGTATTCCAACTGCGGATAAATCCCCATGCGCACTTGAGATACCATAAATGGCAAGGCAATCACCAGCAACGCCAGCCAGCAGCCATTACGATACCCGCGCATCAATTTATAAAACCGGCCTTGCGGCAATACGCCCAGCAAGGCCGTTGCCGCCAGAATATTCAGCCAAACATAATGCGGTGCGCCGGGTTCGTGCCAGATGATAACCAGTGTTACCAAGGCAAGCGCCCCCCAATAGTGATTCCAGAGTCGTCCTGTTGCGAGGGCAGTGATCA
>CAIQND010000264.1 GCA_903873045.1 uncultured Methylococcaceae bacterium
CCCTCAAACCCTGATTCTACCGTTGAAAATTGGGGTGAACGAATTTTACGGGGCGCTACAGACTAGAAATATCAAGGCTTACCGAGCAGCGCAAATGGCTCTCTTGGTTAAAATCAACATACTCTCGGAGTAGCTTACCTTAAAGCAGCTTAGGATTGTGCATGAAATAACTTAACCATTTATATCCCCTCACCTCAGCCCTCTCCCGGAGGGAGAGGGAGCAAGATGCCTAAGTTGTTTCATGCACATTCCTTAGTTTTATCCGTTTTAAACGATAAATGCTTCTGAAAGTAAAATGCCACATTAACCAACGCAATCATCACAGGCACTTCAATCAACGGCCCAATCACGGCTGCGAAAGCGGCACCGCTGTTGATGCCGAACACGGAGACTGCCACGGCAATTGCCAACTCGAAGTTGTTACTGGCGGCGGTAAAAGCCAGTGTGGTGGTTTTTTCATAATCCGCACCGATAGCTTTGCCCATCATAAAACTCAATAAAAACATCACCACAAAATAAATCAACAAGGGAATGGCGATTCGAACTACATCCATTGGCAGTTGCACAATTAAATCACCCTTAAGTGAAAACATCACGACGATGGTGAACAATAAGGCAATGAGTGTCAGTGGACTGATTTTTGGTATAAAACGCTGTTGATACCAGTCTTTACCTTTAGCACGAATCAAAAAGAAACGCGTCAGGAATCCGGCAATAAAAGGCACGCCCAAATAAATGAATACACTTTTGGCAATCTCGCCGATAGTGATAGCCACCAAACTGCCTTGCAGTCCAAACAACGGCGGAAGCAGGGTAATAAAAAACCAGGCATAAACACTGTAAAACAGCACCTGAAATACGCTGTTAAAAGCCACCAAACCGGCTGCGTATTCGTTGTCGCCTTTCGCCAATTCATTCCAGACAATCACCATCGCGATACAGCGTGCCAGACCAATCAGGATAAGGCCGGTCATGTATTCCGGATAGTCACGCAAAAACAGGATGGCCAAGGCAAACATTAACACCGGCCCGATAAGCCAGTTTTGCGCTAACGAAACACTTAATAGCCGCCAATTGCGAAACACGTCACCCAGCTCTTCGTAATGGACTTTGGCTAAGGGCGGATACATCATCAAAATTAAACCAATGGCAATCGGAATATTGGTAGTCCCCACCGAGACGTCGTTATTAAGGGTATTCACTTGGGTTGGGAAGACAAAACCGATACCGACCCCCACCGCCATGGCGGTAAAAATCCACAGGGTCAGGTAGCGGTCGAGAAAAGACAAATGTGTTTTTGAACAAGTTTCCGGAATCATGACGATCTCCTGATTAATGGCTGACTACAGACAGTTCCAGCAAGCGTTCGACACCCACCGGTTCTTCTTTAAGCAAGGGCACGACGGCATAGCGTTGTGCATGAATGGTGGCTACGGCTTCTATTTCCGGTAATTCATTGGCAGCGCGTTGACGCAGTAAGGTTGACTGCACCGTTGCCGCAGCGATGCTGTTGTTGATAACCCAAGCCCACGGCTCAATCCCGGCACGGCGCAGATCCGCTTGCAGATTGGCCGCTTCCAGTGCCGGCGTGGTTTCCGCCAGTGTCACCAACAACACTTTGGTTTGCTTGGGGTCTTGTAATTGCATCATGGGGGTCAGGTAATGCGTGCTGGAATTGCTCATTTGTCGGCTCACTTCACGATGATAAGCACCGGTGGCATCAAGCAACAATAAAGTATGACCGGTCGGGGCAGTGTCCATTACCACGAATTTTTTTCCCGCTTCACGGATAACGCGTGAAAAAGCCTGAAACACAGCAATTTCCTCAGTGCAGGGTGAGCGTAAATCTTCTTCCAACAAAGCCCGGCCTTTGGCATCCAGTTGTGCGCCTTTGGTTGCCAACACCTGTAAGCGATAACGCTCGGTTTCCGCCTGCGGATCAATACGGCTAACCGTTAGATTATCCAATGCGCCATTCAGGGTTTCACTTAAATGGGCGGCCGGATCGGAAGTACTCAAATGCACCGGCAAACCGCGCCGCGCAAGCTCCACCGCGACAGCGGCAGCGAGTGTGGTCTTGCCAACGCCGCCTTTACCCATCAACATAACCAGACCATGACCGTCTTTGGCGATAGCATCAACCAGTGTCGACAAACTAGGCATCTGAATTGCCAAAGTGTTGGCTTCATTATCTGTTATTGTCGGCGCGGCAGTAGTTAGCAATTGTCGAAGTGCTGCAAGTCCAACCAGATTAAACGGTTTAAGCTCAATATGATCACACGAAAGCACTTTAAGCACATCGGGCATCGTCGCCAGTGCTTGTTGTTCGCGCTTACAAATGGCAGCGGCCAGCGGATCATGTCTGGCTTCGGCGGGCGGCAAAATTCCGTTGATGATCAGATATTGCTGCGACAAAACAATCGCCGCCAACTCTTTATGGGTGCGTGCGACTTCCCGCAACGTTGCTTGCTGGGCGCGTGCCACCAGAATCAGGCGACTACGCATTGGATCAGCCAACGCATCAACGGCCGACTTGTATTGACTGCGCTGTTTTTCCAGACCTGCCAACGGGCCAAGACAAGAAGCATCGCCTTTACCTTCGTCCAGAAAACCGCTCCAAGCTCCAGGCAATTGCAACAAGCGAATCGTATGGCCGGTAGGCGCGGTATCAAAAACAATATGCTCGTAATCTACTGTTAACGCAGAATCCGTCAATAAGGCAGTAAACTCGTCAAACGCCGCTATCTCGGTGGTGCAAGCTCCGGAGAGTTGCTCTTCTATGTTGTTAACCACAGAGTCCGGCAATACCCCGCGCACCGGCCCAACGATGCGATCCCGATAAGCCTGAGCCGCCGCTTGTGGATCAATTTCCAAGGCGGCCAAATTGGACACCGATGGAATGACGGTAATCTGGTTGCCGATATTGACACCTAATACCTGACCGACATTAGAAGCCGGATCAGTACTAACCAATAATACCCGCAGCCCTTCATCCGCCAATTGGATTGCTGTTGCGCAAGCAATCGAGGTTTTGCCTACCCCGCCTTTGCCGGTAAAAAACAAAAAACGCGGTGGTTGATCAAGAAACTTCAGTTTTGTCATGATTAAACTCCAACAAGTTTAAAGGTGCTTAGGGGCGTGCATGAAATAACTTAACCATTTTTACCCCCTCACCCCAGCCCTCTCCCAGAGGGAGAGGGAGCAAGATGCCTAAGTTATTTCATGCGCATTCCTAAGTTGTTTCATGCGCATTCCTTAGTCGCAACTGCTATTTCCGCCGCAACAACCCGATTGGGATTTTTCTTCTGCCAAAGCAATGCCTGTCCAACGGGATAGTTCGGCACGACTCGGATAACGTCCTGCCAACGCCACTTCGCCGTCAATTAAAATCAGCGGCAACGCGTCTGCACCGGAGCGTTCAAGAAAAGCTTTTACGAGGTTATTTTCCGCAAATTCCATGGGTTGTTGTGCCAAATTGAAACGCTCAATTTGAGCGCCGTTTTGCTTGGCCCAATCAAAATCCGCAGAAAAGCCAACCAATTCCTGATCGACATCCACACCACAAACGCCGGTACTGCAACACAAGGCAGGGTCAAATACTTGAATACGGGGCATACGTTATCTCTTTATAGTTAGGGCAACAAGGTGCTGATGCGATCCAGTTCCAACTTCAACTGGTCGCGGTTATTTTTTAATTCATTGAGCGGCAGCGCCAAAAATTGTTCAATGCGATGTC
>CAIQND010000265.1 GCA_903873045.1 uncultured Methylococcaceae bacterium
CCGCGATTTATCGCGTCTCTATTTATCGTGTCCCTACCGAAAATCCACGGGTTATCCATTTAGACGCGATAAATCGCGTCTCTACGGAGATTAATTTATGGTTGATAGGTATAAGGTGATTTCTGCGAAAGAACTTACCCTTTAGACGAATCCAATCGCTTGCTTGATTGATTGATTGGGAAAATTCTACTTTTAATGGGTAAAATATTCTCCGGAAATCACCTAATTACTCCGGATTAAGTCTGCTGTTTATAAAGTTTTATGTTAACAATCCAGCCTGTTTTGTTGTATTATGCGAAAACTTTTATATGTCCGTCAATAACCTGTTTAAGCCCCCCTGATAAGGAATCTCTTAAATTGCGCCAGAGATAATGTGAAGAGAAACCTATGCTAAAAATATTTTTACGCTGGCTACTGATTTTGTTGTACAGAGTCGAGGTTACCGGCCTGGATAATTACGCTAAAGCCGGAAAACGGGTGTTGATTATAACTAATCACACCTCTTTTTTGGATCCCTTGCTATTGGGTGTGTTTTTACCCGATGACATAACTTTTGCCATCAATACGCAGGTTTCTCAACGCTGGTGGTTAAAACCTTTTTTGAGGTTATCAAAAGTATTCCCGATGGATCCCACGCATCCACTATCCTTAAAAGATTTGATTCATTATCTTGAAAATGACACCAAAACCGTTATTTTTCCGGAAGGTCGAATTACGGTGACCGGTTCATTAATGAAAATTTATGACGGCACGGGCATGGTCGCGGACAAATCCGGCGCTACCATTTTGCCAGTGCGCATATCGGGTGCCCAATATACGCATTTTTCAAAGTTACACCGAATTGTCCGTTTACGTTTATTTCCTAAAATAACCCTTCATATTTTACCGCCTACGTATATTTCTGCGCCCAAAAACATCAGGGGCAAGACGCGTCGTACTTACTGTGGTCACTTGTTGGCGGATATTATGACCAACATGATGTTTACCACCAGTCCTTACCGGCAAACCATTTTCACGAGTCTGCTTGAGTCACGCACGATCTATGGAGGAAAACACCGGATAGCCGAAGATATGGATCGCATCCCGTTGTCTTATAACGATTTAATCACGCGTAGCATGGCCATCGGCCATGCCTTAAAAAACAGCACGACAACCGGTGAAAATGTCGGTGTTTTTCTGCCCAATTCCACTAAAACCCTCATGGTTATCCTGGGCTTGCAGTTACACGGCCGTGTACCCGCCATGTTAAATTACTCAATGGGTTCCGCCAGCTTGCTGTCAGCCTGCCACACCGCTCAAGTTAACACCGTGTTAACGTCCCGCCGTTTTATAGAGCTGGGCGGTTTTAGCGAAGAAGCCGATCAATTAAGTAAACAATGTGCATTAGTCTATCTGGAAGATTTGGCTAAGCATATTTCTGCGCTGGACAAGTTGGCTGCACTGATAAAAAGCAAGACAACTACTTTTTGGTATAACGATAAACAGTTCAGCCCGGATAGTCCTGCGGTGGTTTTATTTACCTCAGGATCGGAAGGTACTCCCAAAGGTGTCGTGCTTTCCCATGCCAACATTCTGGGTAATCTTAAGCAGGTGGAAGCCTGTATCAATTTTAATGCACGGGATATTGTGCTTAATTTTTTGCCGATGTTTCATTCCTTTGGCTTTACGGTCGGCACCCTGCTACCGATTATTAACGGCATGAAAACTTTCTTTTATCCAACACCCCTGCATTTTAGCGTTATTCCTGAAATTGCTTATGAAACCCATGCGAGCGTCATGTTTGGCACCAATACCTTTTTAGCGGCTTATGCTAAAAAGGCGCACGCTTATGACTTTTATAATATGCGTTATGTGCTTGCCGGGGCGGAAAAACTGCAAGAAAGTACTCGTCAGGTCTGGGCGGAGAAATTTGGAATTCGTATTTTGGAAGGTTATGGCGCTACCGAAACCTCACCGATCACTTCGGTTAACACGCCTATCTATTACAAGGCAGGTACTGTCGGTCGCTTTATGCCTTGTATGGAATACAAACTGGAACCGGTTCCGGGCATTAATGATGCCGGACAACTGCATGTCAAAGGCCCCAATATCATGCAGGGTTATCTGTTGGTCGATAACCCTGGCAAACTGGTTCCGCCTGAGTCCATTTATGGCAAGGGCTGGTATGACACCGGCGATATTGTTCATGTCGATGACGATGGTTTCATCAGCATTCGCGGTCGTAGTAAACGTTTCGCTAAAATCGGTGGCGAAATGGTCTCTTTAACCGCTGTAGAACAACTGGCGATTAACGCCTGGCCGGAGGCACATCATGCAGCCATCAGTCTGCCCGATGCAAAAAAAGGCGAGCAGATTATTTTGGTAACGACTCAAAAACAGGCAACCATTAATGATTTGTTGGCCGTATCACCAGGCATTACCAATATCAGCCTGCCCAAGAAGATTTTAATCGTTGATGAAATTCCGGTCATGGCGACGGGCAAAGTCAATTA
>CAIQND010000266.1 GCA_903873045.1 uncultured Methylococcaceae bacterium
AATACTGCGTGCAGCGGGAATACCCACCAATATGTTTACCGTTTTATTTGCTATCGGGCGTATGCCCGGATGGTTGGCACATTGGCGTGAAATGATTCACGGTGAAAAAGTGACTATTTACCGCCCCCGTCAAATATATACGGGCGAAACGCTTCGCCACTATCAGGATATTAGTCAACGCTCTTGAGAGGTAAGTATTCACCTCCCCCTTTGAAAAAGGGGGAATGAGGGGGATTTATTTAAAAAATCTCCCCTAACCCCTCTTTTTCAAAGAGGGGGACTGAATAATTACATTGAGAGCTGTCAATTTTAGACGGTAAAAAAACCGGTAGCAGACCTGACAGATTAATAAAGCCGGTCAGGTCTGCTACCGGTGATAGGGTAAGGATCGTGCATGAAATAACTTAACCATTTATATCCCCTCACCCCAACCCTCTCCCAGAGGGAGAGGGAGCAAGATGCCTAAGTTATTTTATGCGCATTCCTAAGTTAATATTGAATACGTAAAAAAGCTACTTTTTAAGTTATTGACGTCGGTAATAATGGAAGTAACGCCCAGTGATATGTCAATAAAACCGACAATGAATAAACATAAGGAATGATAAGTGCGTAACAACAACAGCCCTGCCAATGATATTGGTACGCAATTTTACGCGACGCAACTTGGCATCTACGATGAAATGTATGCCACTGAAAATAAAGCGCTACCCTATTGGGTGCGTTTTATGGCTGCGCTTGAAAGCATGGGTAGCGAAAAGCTTGAACTACGCCGCAGAGAAGCGCAACGTTTGTTACGTGAAAACGGGGTTACCTACAATGTGTATGGCGACTCGGAAAGCCTGACCCGGCCTTGGCGTCTTGATCCCGTCCCCTTACTGATCAGTAGTGAAGAATGGATCGTTATTGAAGCGGGCCTTAAACAACGCGCAGAACTGCTCGACCTGATACTAAAGGATATTTATGGCAAACAAACCCTGCTAAAAAAAGGCTTGTTGCCCACTGAACTGGTTTTTGGCCATGAAGGTTTTTTGCATCCTTGTGTCGGTGCCTTGCAAAACCAGCAGCGGCACCTGACTATTTACTCAGCCAACCTTGCACGCGGTCCCAGCGGACGCATGTGGGTATTGGATGATCGCACCCAGGCACCTTCAGGTTCCGGGTATGCGTTGGAAAATCGCACCGTCATGACACGCGTGCTGCCCGATATTTTTCGTGAAACCCAGGTCCATCGTTTATCCGGTTTTTTCAAGGCGCTACATAAAGGACTGGTTGATATTGCGCCGCACAACAAAGAAGATCCGCGCATCGTCATCCTGACGCCGGGACCACTCAATGAAACCTATTTTGAACACGCCTATTTAGCGGCTTATCTTGGTTATACGCTGGTTCAGGGCGGCGATCTGACGGTACGTGACGGTCGTGTCTGGCTTAAATCGTTGGCTGGCTTGCAAGCTGTCGATGTTATATTACGCCGCGTTGATGACTCTTTTTGCGACCCGCTGGAAATGCGCAGTGAATCAAAGTTAGGCGTGGCCGGATTACTGGAAGCAGTTCGACGCGGAAATGTTGCGATTGCCAATCCGTTAGGCAGCAGCGTGCTCGAAAACCCCGGCTTGCTGGCCTTTTTGCCCAGATTGTCCCGCTATTTTTTAAATCAGGAACTTAAATTACCCTCAGTCGCTACCTGGTGGTGCGGACAACGTCGCGAGCGTGATTTTGTTCTACAAAATCTTGAGCGACTGGTTATTAAACCGATCAATCGCACATCAGCTAATCATGCGGTTTTTGGTGGAGAATTAAGCAGCAAAGAAAAAGACCTCCTGCGCAGCCAAATTTTAGCTAAACCGCATTTGTTTATCGGCCAGGAACAAGTCAGTTTCTCGACGCTACCTGCCTTTATCGACCATCAAATCGAACCGCGTAACGCCGTGTTACGCAACTTTGTCGTCGCAAGCGGTGATGGTTATGTCGTGATGCCCGGCGGACTGACCCGCGTTGCCCGCCAAAAAGATAATTTTATTGTTTCAAACCAGGCCGGTGGCATCAGCAAAGACACTTGGGTACTGGCCTCGGAACCCGATAAACCGGTCAGTATATGGACGCAACCTAAACGTAATCAGCATATTGATGCCGTCACCGAACCGCTGACCAGTCGTGCGGCAGACAATCTGTTTTGGGTCGGTCGACATCTGGAGCGTATTGAAGCGGCCACACGACTGCTACGTACCATCTTGCTAAAACTGAGAGAAACACTGGAATTCAAAGACCCCATTGACGATGAATGCCTTAAAATATTGCTGCGCACCCTAACCCAAGTCACCGGAACTTATCCCGGATTTGTTAAAGACGATGACCAACTCCTGAAAGCACCCGAAGCGGAACTGCTATCGTTGGCTAAAGAGGGACATCGCAAAGGCTCCCTGACGGCTAATATTCAAGCACTGGTTCAAGCGGCCTTTAACATTCGTGATTTGTGGTCACAAGATACCTGGCGAAGTGTTGATAACATTCAACGGCGCTGGCAACAACGGGTTGTCAATAATGACATCACTGTCGAACAGTTACAAAATCATCTGGATGATTTAATTACCGGCATCGTCGCCTTTATCGGTTTAACCGGTGAAAGCATGACCCGCGAAGCCGCCTGGTTAATGCTGGACAGTGGACGGCGACTGGAACGCGCACTGTCACTGATTGCCTTACTTCGCTCAACATTGGCGCTACGACACGAAGATACCTTGCAAAATCAAGTGCTTGAGGCGGTTTTGGTATCAACTGACAGCTTAACCATTTATCAGCGCCGCTACCGTTCTTTTATCCAGTTACCGATGGTACTGGAGTTGTTGTTACTGGATGAAACGCATCCCCGCTCGGTCGCTTACCAACTGCATCAGTTATCGGTGCATGTGGATGCCTTGCCCAGATTAAAAAGTAAAAGCCGTCTAAGCGAAGAGCAGCGTTTAATTTTAAAAACCTATACCGATTTACGCTTGTGTAACATGTCAGAATTAACCCTGGCTGATGACAATGAAGGTATCTATACCGATTTGGAAAGCTTGCTATCGAATACGACTGATTTGTTGTGGCGGTTTGCAGAAGTGATCGCCGAAGCTTATTTCAGTCACTCGCAGACCTCACAACTGCTGATGCCCAATAGCGCCGAGGATGAGCTGTGAAATACCGTATTACCCACACGACGCTCTATCACTACAGTCAATCAGTCGGTTTGTGCCAGAATGAAGCCAAATTACAACCACGTAATTTCTGGCGTCAACACTGCCACAGTAGTCACTTTGACATTAAGCCAACGCCTATGGATCTTCGCGAGCGGGTTGATTTTTTTGGTAATCGCGTCGTTTATTTTTCTACCCAGCAACCCCACACGCAACTCATCGTCACCGCCATCAGTGAGGTAACGATATTTCCCAGGCAAAACAATTTGGATTTGTTTAATCAAATGACCTGGGAGCAGGTGCATAACCTGCTACAGGGAACACCGCTGCAAGGGCAATCACAAAGCCAGCAGATTCAAACCCAGCTACAAAACCAGGATAATAATCTTGAGATACTGGATGCCCGGCAATACCTTCTGGACTCACCCATGATCACCATTACCCCTGAACTGGCTGAGTATGCAGAGAGTTCGTTCCAACCTAATCGGGCGCTAGTGGACGTTGTACATAATTTAATGGGGCGAATTTACAAAGACTTTACCTACGACCCAACCTTTACCACCATCGCTACGCCCTTATCCGAGGTGCTCAGTTTTCGTCGAGGTGTCTGTCAGGATTTTGCGCACTTGGCTATCGGTTGTTTACGAGCCTATGGAATCGCCGCTCGCTACATCAGCGGTTATGTCGAGACTTTGCCTGAGCCCGGTAAGCCACGCTTGGTAGGGGCTGATGCCTCCCATGCCTGGTTTTCAGTTTACATTCCCGGTATGGGCTGGCTGGACTTTGATCCCACCAATAATACCGTACCCTTGGATCAACATATCACCTTGGCTTGGGGACGCGATTATGCCGATGTAACCCCGCTTAAAGGCATTGCCTTTGGGGGCGGTCAGCATACCCTGTCAGTATCAGTGGATGTGTTAAGACTGGAATAAAAACAATCATAAACTCAAAAAATAACACCACGAAGACACGAAGTTTTTACCTTGGTCTTTTCTTCGTGTCCTTCCTGTCTTCGTGGTTATAATTTTAATTTTTTAGATTTTTAGATTTTTTGCACACTAATCATTTTTTAACTAAAGGAGTTTGTATGGGTACTATCCATCTTATCGGCGGCGAAAAAGGCGGTATCGGAAAATCGGTTGTTGCGCGTCTACTGGCTCAATACATGATTGATAACAACATTCCCTTTATCGGTTTTGATACCGATCGGTCGCATGGTTCTTTGCTGCGTTTTTACAGCGACTACGCATCACCGACCGTGATTGACAATTACCAAAGTCTGGATGCCATTATAGAGACGGCTTTAGTGCTGCCGGAACAGCGTATTCTGGTTGACCTTGCGGCACAAAGCCATCAACCATTAGGCGAGTGGATAGAGGACTCTGGTGTACTGGAATTGACAGAAGAACAGGGGATTTCTATCTGCTATTGGAACGTCATGGATTCTGGAAAAGATTGCGTAGACTTACTGGACAAATTACTCGACCAATACGGTACGCGTCTTAATTATATTCTCGTGCAAAACCAACTGCGTGACGAGCAATTTAAAATTCTGGAAAAGTCAGGCGTTAAAGAGCGAGCTCTGGCTTTTGATGCCCGGGTTATGACATTAAAGCGTCTTCATGCTCCGGCAATGACCAAGATTGACAGTAACAGCTACAGTTTTTGGGCTGCGAAAAACAAAGATACCGAAAGTCTTGATGCGTTGGGTTTACTCGAAAGACAGCGGGTTAAAATTTGGCTAAACCACGCTTATAAAGAAATTGAGTCTCTGAATATTTAAAACTAAAGCGTGACTGGGCTTTTAGCCAATCACTCACACTTTGAAAATCACTGAAGTCATCAAGCGTTTCAATCGGGATTGTTTTATGAGCTAAAACTGCTTATTTCTTTCGTGCGAAAATGAGTGATGCCATTATTTACACAGGGTTGATTAATATGAAATTAAGGGTGAGTTGTAATCTCAATTTCCAGATAGTTGAAGCGAGTGTTTTAATTTTAATGCTGCGTCCTTTCAAAGGCTTACAGCAATGGATAAACCGCGAGGCCTATATCATTAAACCTGCGATATCGATTATAGAAAGTACTGACAGTTACGGCAATTCGTGTCAGCGTTTGGTTGCGCCGATTGGCGATTTTTTGATCCATACCTCAGCCGAAGTCATGGTGCCTGACAGCATTGATATTGCACAGGGGGCTTATTTTGTTGAAATACAACACCTTCCCAACGAAGTACTTACCTTTCTGTTACCCAGCCGCTATTGCGAATCTGACCGGTTTGGCGATCTTGCCAGAGAAATAACGGTTGATGCCCTGCCCGGTTACGATCAAGTGAATAAAATTAATGCTTGGGTTCGGGATTCCATAAGCTATGTACCCGGCTCCAGTGAATTTCCACTATCCGCTGTTGAAGTGCATCATCATGGCTATGGCGTGTGCCGCGATCTTGCCCAACTTGCCATAGCACTTTGTCGCAGTATCAGCATACCCGCACGACTCGTCGTAGGTTACTTGCATAATCTACAACCAATGGATTTACATGCCTGGTTTGAAGCTTATATTGGCGACCGTTGGTATTGCTTTGACCCTACACAAATTGACTTTAGAGGCGGCCGAGTCGTTATTGCTTTGGGGCGCGATGCCGCCGATGTTTCCATATTTCATCAGTTCGGCTCAGGTTGTTTATTGAACAACATGGACGTTCGGGTCGATTTACTGGATAATTAACCCCTAAAATTTAAATTACGATGGCTAAACGTTGATGACTTATTGTATTGCAGCTTCTATAAATGAAGGACTTATTCTGGTTTCTGATTCAAGAACCAATGCCGGTATTGATAATGTCAGCACACATGGCAAAATGCACGCTTTTGATACGACCAGTGACCGTAAGATTGTGCTACTCTGCGCCGGAAACCTGGCCACTACCCAAGCCGTATTAGAGCAACTGCACCGCGACAAAATAAAAAATGCCAAAATCAATTTTAACAGCGTAGAAAGCTTGTTTGAAGCAGCTGATTATTTGGGTCATGTCAGTGTTGATAAACAAAAACAGCATAAAAGCTCTCAAGGACAATCTGCATTTAACACCTCCGCCAGTTTTATTTTAGCAGGTCAAATAGGCACTGATGCACCTGCTGCTTACATGGTTTATGCAGAAGGCAACAGCATAACCAGCTCTGCCAACACCCCTTTTCTGCAAATTGGCGAGAGTAAATACGGCAAACCCATATTGGATCGATTTCTTAAACTGGGCACCCCCATAGACGAAGCTGCGCGTTGCTGCCTGGTGTCCATGGACTCTACCATTCGCAGTAATGCCAGCGTCGGTGCGCCTGTTGAAATGCTTATTTATCGTAAAGACAGCTTTAGCCTGGATGAATATTACTGTTTTGACGATGATGATGATTATATGTTGCAGCTTAGACGTAGCTGGGAAACCAAACTACGCGAAGCGATCGCGGCCTTGCCTGCGCTGGATAAAGAATCGCACAAGCCCATGCGCAGTGTGTTATAAAGCAGTCATCGCCCGATGCAAGGCAACTTCCGCGAATATCAGTGAGGGCTGTTCAAAACGAATAGCCTACTCTTTAGAAAAAATACTGACACTATTGAGAGCAAACCATGGGCAAAGCAAGCAGAAAAAAACATCAACACAGACAACAAAAACCATCTGTCAGTATTAAACTATCCTCAGCGTTATTAGAATTATGTGAACCGTTTGAGCCTGAAAAGCTATCAACAAAGGAATTTGAGAACCTTATAGCACTAGCGGCCGTAGCATGGAATATTGCCGCATTGCCAAAAGAAAACCGTATCGAAAAGCTGACAGCATTTATCGATGAAATGCCAACAATGAGGCAAGAACTGGAAGCAGAAATGGGG
>CAIQND010000267.1 GCA_903873045.1 uncultured Methylococcaceae bacterium
TATCTTGTTTTAATGTGGTAATGATAGACCTCCTACTCTTTCTTTTTTGTGCTTGCAGTTTTTGCGATCCGTTTTTTTAAGCATCAATTCATCGATTAAAGCAATTTCACCAAAGCTGCAACAACAGCAAATCGAGGTCAGATTTTTCCTGACTGTCAGGTAGAGCCTGACCTCCATGAGCAATAACGTGAAAGCTTTAGTTAAGCCAACCCAAATTAACTGCCAGCAGCAATAATGCACCTGCGAATACACCGGCCAGAACGTCATCAATCATGATACCAAAGCCGCCTGAGACATGCTGATCCAGCCATTTAATCGGCCATGGTTTTAGAATATCAAAAAACCTGAACAGGATAAATCCGGCGATGAGGGTTTGCCAAGTAAAGGGAACTATCCACATTGTTATCAAGTAACCGGCTATTTCGTCCCAAACGATGCCGCCAAAATCATGTTCATTTAACTTTTCTGCCGCTTTTCCACAAATCCATACACCCACTACCGATACTAGTACGGTCAGGAAACTATAAATCAGAGTGTTGGTTTGTGCAAACAGCCAGTAAACGGGAATGGCTGCCAGAGTGCCCATCGTCCCCGGTGCTTTTTTAGCCAATCCGGAGCCAAAACCAAAAGCCAGAAACAAGATGGGATCAGACAGAATTTGCCGGGGCGTGAGTTTATTTTTACCGTAGTGAGTTTTAAGAAAAATGCTCATAACCTTTACTGTTGAAGGGTTGGATGGTGCCTGATTTATGCAAACGCAAACCTGGCGTGGCTTCAATAATGCCGATTTTTGTACAATGGATGGTTAGTTGTGCCGCTTTTTCAGGACTGACGGTAAAGCATAATTCATAGTCATCGCCAGCAATCAACGGCATTGCCCAGTCTCCGGTATCATTGATATAAGCCAAGACCACCTCAGACAGCGGCAACGCCTCCCAATCAAGACAAGCGCCAACATGGCTTTGTTCTAAAATATGACCTAAATCACCCGCCAAACCATCTGATAGATCAATGCAGGCATTGGCAAGACCAAGTAACGCCTGTCCTGCTTCAATTTGCGGATCAGGCTGGTTAAAGCGTTTGAGTGATGCTTGCGGATGGTTGCAGTGATAACCTTGATTGATTTTTAATCCCAGTCCGGCATCACCTAATGACCCCGTGAGATAAATAAAATCACCCGGTAAGGCGCTTGACCGCAGCAAGGCTTGACCTTTTGGAATCAACCCCATCGCCTGAACCGTTAGTGTTAACGGCCCCGATGTGGTATCACCCCCAATCAAATCCACTGAATACCGCTCGGCCAGACTTAAAAAGCCTTTAGAAAAAGCCGTCAACCACGTCTCGTCAACAGTGGGTAGCGTTAACGCCAGTGTGACTGAAACCGGCTTTGCGCCCATGCTGGCCAGATCACTTAAGTTAACCGCCAGTAATTTATGCCCCAGCTGTTCAGGATCAGTTCCCGCAAAAAAATGCACATTTTCTACCATGGTATCGGTAGTGACCGCCAGCTCATAACCGGCTGGCAGTGACAATAACGCACAGTCGTCGCCAATGCCTAGACGGGTTGATGGATTCTTTACCGATTGTCGGGTAAAGAA
>CAIQND010000268.1 GCA_903873045.1 uncultured Methylococcaceae bacterium
GGTCGATGCCGCCTACGGTTACAAAGGCGGCAAAGACGATGCTGCACGCGTCGCTTTTTTGTTTGAGCAATACCAAAAACTGCTTGCCCTGCCCCAAGCTAAAGTAACTAAAGAACCCAAAACAGCCGCTAAAAAACCAATGGCTAAACTGAGTTAACAAACAGGTCGGGTTAGGCATCAGCCGTAACCCGACATATTGACTAACAGTATTAAATAGGGAGAAATAAGTTGTGGCAACACTCAGCTTGGAAGACTTAAGTTTTGAATTCAATTATTCTAATTTTGAAGGTGGCTGGATTAGTTATCAATTTTATTTTCGCTGGCGAGGCGACAACATTATTAATGAAAGTATTTTAAAAAAACGAGGCGACTATTGGGGCAATAGGGCAGACGGTGCCTTTTTAGCCCAAGAGTATGAAGCTGATGGTTTAACCCGATTGCTCAAGAAAGTGCTGGAGAAAAACCAGGCGGATTATTGGGAGTCGCTTGATCCGGACATTCTGGTCGCCGTCTATCCCGATCAGTTTTTTCCGTTCCTGCCTTCTCACTATCGGTTAGTACGTGAAAGCGATGAGCACAAGGCCGAACGTGCAGCCAGAGAAAAGCTAAAAAAAGAACAAGGCAATCTGCCTGATGACCTTTTTACGATTATTGTATCTGTTGATGCTTACAACCTGAAGCACGCCGATGCTTATTACGGAAGTGGATTGTCGTTGCAGATGGTCGTGTCCCGCGAAGAGTTGGAGGTGTTTCTTAACAACTTGGAAACAGAATATCAGGCATTCAAAGAAAAATTTAGAGTCGATGAATGGCGAGAAAATGAATAATTACAGGAAAACCCAATCATGATGACCGACCTTTTTATCTGCGAAATCGATACCCTGTCCCTGCAACTTGCCGCCATTTTGGATAATCTGGAGCAAATGCAGCAAAAGGAAAAGCCTTATTTGTTGGCTTTGTATCAAACCCGTCTTGGCGAACTTGAATATCATTTGTTAAATTTACAGGTAGAATGCAGAGCCTTACGGCGACGGATTGAGCAGGCGGTAGCATTGTTGAATCGCGGTGAAATGCTGACACAACAAATTTTGAGCGACATTGAAGCGCAGGTAAAGAGGGATTTATTGGTTTGGCAAACACAAATCAGCGATCAAGCACAGGCGTTGGCTGCCGGAAAGGCATTTTTTTCGGCACTTGTTGTGATTGACGGCAATACCCAGCAACGCGCGAAAAAGGCTTATCGCCGCTTGGTGCGTTTGCTGCATCCTGATGTCAGTCCTCAACATCGGGAGTTGTTCGATCATTACTGGCAGACTGTTCAAGATGCTTATGGCAATATTGATGCCGACTTGCTGGAAGCTTTGCAATTTATGGTTGAAACAGCGGTTTCCCAATGCCCACATCAGGCCGACAATCACGCGGAAACTATTTCTCGTCTTAATGCGTTAATCGCCAGTCACAGCGAACGGCTAATTGTTTTAAAAACTGAAGCGCCTTTTTGCTGGTCGGAACAATTGCACGATCCCGAATGGCTGTCCGCCCGTAAAGCCACGCTAGACGTGGCGATTGCCGCAGAAACCGAATACTGGGCGCAGTTGGTTAGTCGCCATGCCAAAATCTTCGCCCAAGTAAGCTAAGGATTAATATGACTGACCAGTTGCCAATGACGGCCATCATGCAGCAACTTATGCTGCAAACCTTGCAAAAAACCGCCATTGCGTTGCCGTTTGCCCAAGACATTTTTTTGCTGGAAACCCATATTGCCGGATTGCGCTATTACGACATCGAAAACCTGTCCACACCGCTGCAACTTACCGATGCCTTATTACTGCGCCGTGAACCCGACAATGTCCATGATGAACTGGCGATTATTGTCTTAACCGTGACGGCACAAAAGTTGGGTTACCTTCCAAAATTCCGTAATCCGGTCTTGGCGCGGTTGATGGATGCCGGAAAATCACTGGTTGCCGAGGTGGCGCAACTTAAAGCAGGCGATAATGCCCCTACAGCTTACGCACATAAATCCACAGACCCAACAGCAATAGTTGATGTCAGATTAAGAATTTCGTTGCGCGAGTAAGCTCGGATAATGGTTATACGTTCAACCGTGACGGAGTTTGCAATTTCGTCACTCGGAAAAATGGTGTCAAGTCTTGCATAATTATTTTTTTAATAGACTAAAGAAATAACTAGGTGTCAGAGTAAAATTTACTTTACTCTGACACCAGTTATTCTGGATATTAGGTGATTTCTGCGAAATAACTTACCCATTAGACGAATCCAATCGCTTGCTTGATTGAGAAAATTATACTTTTAATGGGTAAAATATTCTCCGGAAATCACCTTAAACTATGAATCGCACATGGGCGGCAATATACAGGTATCGTCACCGTAGAGACGCGATTTATCGCGTCTCTATTTATCGTGTCCCTACCGAAAATCCACAGGTTATCCATTTAGACGCGATAAATCGCGTCTCTACGGAGATTAATTTATGGTTGATAGGTATAAGGTGATTTCTGCGAAAGAACTTACCCATTAGACGAATCCAATCGCTTGCTTGATTGGAAAAATCCTACTTTTAATGGGTAAAATATTCTCCGGAAATCACCTTA
>CAIQND010000269.1 GCA_903873045.1 uncultured Methylococcaceae bacterium
ACTGGCTTTGGATAATCATTGGGCGACTTATTGCCTGGATCCCAAAGCCGATTATGATTTTGCACAAGTGTTCGGGCGTGACGCACCGCTATTTGTCGAAATTGGTTTTGGCAATGGCGATAGCCTGGCCAAAATGGCGGCCGCCAATCCTGACAATAATTATATTGGCATTGAAGTCCATACGCCGGGCGTTGGTCATTTACTCATCTTACTGCATGAGCAAGGCATTAATAACGTCAGAATTTATTGTCACGATGCTATCGAAATTTTGGAACAAAAAATTGCCGATAACAGCTTGGCGGGTGTACATCTTTTTTTTCCTGACCCTTGGCATAAAAAGAAACATCATAAAAGACGTATCGTGCGCCCCAGCTTTGTGGATTTGTTGGCCAAGAAATTAAAACCCGACGGTTATTTTCACGCCGCAACCGACTGGGAAAATTATGCCGAAGCCATGCTGGCTGTTTTATCCGAAGGCACTCGTTTAAAGAATACCAGCCCGACCCAGGATTATTGCCCATGCCCGGAATACCGTCCGTTAACCAAATTTGAGCAACGGGGTATAAGACTCGGACACGGCGTTTGGGATTTGATTTTTAGCAAAGTATAAATACCGGATCATCAAGCTGTTTCCAGGTGCTTGTTTTTCAACTTGGGAATCGTCTAAAGTAACTCCCACCCTATTGTTCCACGCGCTGGCGTGGGAATGCCGACAGTAACACTCCCGCGTCACGCAACTCTGGAGTGCTCATCGTTATACACAAGTATGTGAGGACACCCAAAGCTCGTTATTCCTGCCGGGATTGTGAATGCGCCTACAATGGAGGTCAGGCTTTGCCTGACCTCCACGAGTTGCACAAGTTCCTAAACTCCGGCAACCATTGTGATGCTACAAATCGATACACAACAGATATCCATTTATGTTATGGTTGATGTAGATTAAAAGCGAGGTAATTTCTATGTCTTACAACCAAACAACAACCGATACACAAACCCATGCGGTCAATCTGCGTATTCGCTGCCGCAACACCTTGGAATAAATAGTGCTCATTCTTGACCGTCTTGCTGTTGATAAGTTTTTTCAGGGGCAAGGACTTGGAGTTGCCTTGCTTCAAGATGCGGTTGTCCGCACTGCCCAAGCAGGGGGTTCTTGGCATACGCGACCTTCTTGTTCATGCGCTTTCAAGTGAAGCAAAAGCTTTCTACGAGCATCATGGTTTTGTCGCTTCACTGACACAACCTATGACCTTAATACTGTCTCTAAAGGGGCATAGAGATGGTTGAGGTTTTGGAACAATGGAGCCTTGAAAGTAAAAAAAACCTTGGTCTGCCTCTATTTGTCCTAAGAATGGAAAGGCTATCGTTCATCGTTATTATCAAAAGTCTCCAGTCTGGACTGCATCTAGCATTAGACCAGAAGCAGACATAGAATCGACAGTAAAGTTAGCTCCGTGAAGGACAAAAACCGGCCAGAAAGAGTCATTCACGATCGTCAGCTTTATGGCAAGCAATTTAACAACATGGAGTTCGTCTATGTACCAAAGCTGCCGGTCATAAACTATATTTGGAAGGCAGGTTTATGCACCAAAGCAGACACATAAAAACCGCTTGTGATTGGGAATTCCTCTTTTGTTACTTATTGGGAATCTTAGATTCCCACGGTGTAAGAATAATCACCGTCACATTATCCTTGCCACCGGCTTCCAAGGCCGCAGCGATGAGGCGATCCACTCGGGCTTGAGAATCGGTGATTTCGGCCAGAATAGAAGCAATGTTGTCATCAGAAACTTCCCCGCTCAGTCCATCAGTGCAAAGCAGCAGGGTATCGTTCTTCTTTAATTCACCTGATACAAGGTCAACCTTAATATTGGCCTTGTCCACTCCACCGACACCCAGTGCTTGGGAAATAATATTGCGAGAGGGATGCCCCGGAATGTCGCTCTCGCTAATCAAGCCAGCTTTCAGAAGCATCTGGACATAAGAATGATCTGTAGTGAGCTGATGCAGCGAGCCGTCCCACAGGTAAGCGCGACTATCGCCCACCCAGGCGATTTCATAACGCAGACCTTCCAGTTTCGCAGCGACCACGGTTGAGCCCATTTCCGCAGCTCCTTCGCCTTGCAAAGCGGCGGTTTGAATCGCACGGTGAGCTGTTTCGATGGCCTCGGCTAGTGGCATGCCTTGCTCGATGCTGCGTGCTATTTCCCGGACGGCAATCCTGCTTGCCACTTCTCCCGCTTCATGCCCGCCCATGCCATCCGCTACCGTCCACAAACCGAGCTTTGGTAAAGCAATATGACTGTCCTCGTTTAATTCACGCACCCACCCGGTATGTGTAGCTACGGCAAAATCAATGTTGTTCATCTAAATATCCTGCTCACCAACGCCCGAACTGCCACTTAGCATTGAATCGTCAAATCGCTTTACCGGGCAAAGAAAGTTACTTGCCACGTTTGGATTCAGGGCTTTCTGTAATGTAAAAATTATTCAGAACCCCAATCGCCCGCAGATGTTCATTTCCAAAACTTGCATCGTAGGTGCTGAAAAAAATATAATCCTTACGCACCGTTTGGTTAGCCATTAAATTGGCGGCAAAACCACCAAACAAGGAACCCAGCACCCCCGCCACGGGGTCTTTTTCTTTTCTCGTTTCTTCAGTAATCCGTTGACTAATGAATTGATCGTAGTTGTCCAGCTTCGGATTAGTGTAAGCCAAAAGACCCAATAAGGCGATCAAGATAAGGGTAATAGAAAACAGTTTCATGGGGACCTCGAATAGGTGTTTGTATATGGACAAAAGCTAAAAACCATTAAAAAATTTACCATAACTCAGTCACTGGCCTACCTTACCGGAGCGGGACTCGCACTGCTGGAATAAATAACCTTGCCAGCCCCGCACTGCCCCCGCTTATTCATTATCTTGCAGGCAACGTAACATATCCGAAGACATTAGCGGCATTTTATCTGTTGCAACACATTTCCCTGAATTATTAGAGCTTGAGCCCTTTGATTTGGATTTGAGCTCTCCCCATACCGCTCTAATAATAATCATAGAAGCATCGTCTGGCTGGCATGGCCCTCCGCAAGCCGATTCGATTAGCTTTTGGTTGCCTCGCCATAATCCGTAGTAATTGCGGATACTAGTCCCCCAGCCATGGTGGAATAAAATTAGGTCACCGCCTTTGGTATTTCGAACCAGTTCCTTATCCTTCTCGGACATCCTGGACAGAATGTCCTTTACCGTATCTTGAACTGTTGTGGGCCACTTATCCGGGCCAAGTTCTTCCGGTTCCGCGGGAAAAGCCGGAAACACCAGCCAAAGCGCAAGTGCGGATGCGAGTGTGATGAGACGTAGAAAATCTTTCATATTGAACCTCTTGTAAAACTCTGAAGGCGAACTGGATTTTCTGTCCCGAGCGGCAAGAAAAGCGGGGAAGGGTGCCGCTATTACTGCCATCTCATCTGGATTATCGATAAACAGAGATCAAGGTTGTTGGATTCGCTCCGGCAGGGCGTTTTTTCGTACCTTGCCTGCGAACGCTCCTTACGCGTCAACTGATTTACTCGGCACACCCATTTGCACCAGTGTCATATTTTTTTAGTGCCTCTTCTGCGCTTCCAGTGCTTGGGGACAAAACATTGGGATCCTTATTACATCCGGCAGGGGTGTCTTTTTTGGCTTTTGATTTGACTGCCGGGACGATTTTATTTCCAACAGTATTAATTTTTCCCTGAGGGGTTACTAATGTAGGCCAATCGATTTTTTCACCAGGTTTTGGTTTGTTGCCAGAACAGACCCAGATAGTAGTGATTGGGCTACTATTAGCGTAACCCCCGACTGGATTTTGCACCTCTATCAGAGTCTTAAGAGATTCAGCTTTTTCTGACTGGCAAATAGCTTGATCTATTTGGTCTGGTTCTTTCTCCTCGTAGCTTATAACAGTTCCTGGCGGCGCAATTTTTTTCCACCACTCTTTTTTGATGCCTTTAGAGGCTGGATCTTCGGTTTTCTCAGGTGGATATATCCATGTATGCTCAAAAAAAAAGCCTCCCAGTTTATCGTTTTCAGCCTGATGAAATTCTTTTTCACAATCCGATGTTACAAGTGGAATCGGCTGAGCACTTTTGAATCCATCGCACCATTGTCCACGCGGATGATCTTCGCCGCAGCATCTATCGTGTTTTATTGCACCACCAGACATACTTGATTTTATACAGATTTTTTGTTTTTTAGGATAATCGCAAGGCACTACTGTATATTTGGTCGTTAAATTTTTGTTTACAATACTCATGTCACTGCACCCTGCACCTAATCGCCCCTTACAGTCCCATTCAGGATGCGGTTTGATCGAAACCTGTATCGACGCATTTATCGTGGGTTTGACAGGATTAGGGTTGTAGACGGGTGGTGTACTTTGCGCGGTCGCGGTATCGTCAAATTTCTCAGCTTTCAAAACCACATTGTAGGGCTTGTCTCTAGGTAATAGAGATTGGGTTAATTGAGCTTTCCTATCCGTAGCTTCCTCTGATACTTTTACACCGTCTTTGAACCAGCGATATCGATAACCTGTGTAAAAAGGGGAATTACTCACCTGCGTCACGTATCCCTCAAAGCTTACCTCAATTCCTATATTTATTGGGGCATCTAGGAATAACGCACCTCCTTCATTGGCGCTTTTTCCTAACGCTAATGCTGTTAAATGTAGACTCGGTTGTATTGGTTCAAACGATATATCAAGGGGTTTAGTTAAATTAGGCCAACTTTCAGATTCAGTAGCAATATTTAATGTTGCAGCCCCCCAAGCACCGGAAAGACCGTGACCACTATAGTCTAAGATAAATGACCCAGCGCCAGTGGATGTATTAAAGGAAACGATCTTAGATGTAGTAGTTGCCCCATAGAGAATCCCATCATTGCCGGTAGTAAGACCATATACATCGTGAGCACCCATATTACCGATGCTCCTAGAATTGCGAGGATTAGTTAAATCAATTTTTACTAATTGATCGCCTAAAGCGGCCAGATATAAATTCCCACCATTAAATGCAATATCTCCGGACGATATGAAACCTGAACCTATAGTGCCAATCGAATTCGCATGGCCAGTACTCTTGTTAACGGTGTATAGCTTTGTTCCCGTAAAACGGGCAGTGTATAGTGTGCCATCTGACGCAAAAACTAATGCATTTGCGTCATTGATACCCAATGATCCTATCCATGTCGAAATGCCTGTATTCTTATCTATGCTATACAGATCCGTAAATGTAATTCCGTAAAGGTTTCCAACGGGGTCGAATGCGATGTCGGTCATGATATGCCCCATGTTTCTTATAACGTGAACACTTCCAGTGGTTACATCCACTGTGCCAAGATTACCCTGATCGTCACCGATATATAAATATGGGCTTGCGTGTCCAGCGCCAATACACAACATTAAAGCAAATAGGCTTTGTAGTAACAATCTGTATTTCTTCATGTCAATTCTCTCTCAATTAGTTAACTTATTCCGAGAACACGGGTGCAATCGCGAAGACACCAAACTGGGCGACCCAATGACCTACCTGTTCATAATCACCCTTCCACCATGAGGGATTTGTGTATTGCTGTTCGAAATGATCCAGATAGAGTTTCAAATATCGTGGGTCATTGGTCGCCTTAAAAAGCCGCCAAAAACCCCAGGATCGACTAAAGTTTATGCCGAGCTGCCGTGTATTTTGTGGGTTCCTTATTGGAGTAATAGCGATATTGGGAGGGAAAAATTGTTTGAGCCATTCTTGTAAGTTAAGCGATGGAGCTACATGAACCACAAGATAAGCCCAAGTGGTGCAAACCGCCATGAAATTCTGCCAAACAGTCTCTTCATTCTGAACTGGGCAGGCTCCGTTCGTTGGATTAAAGTGTTTTTTCACTAGCTCCTCAACAAAGCCCGTAATGGTTCGATCTTTTCGGCTTATACCATAATCATACAAGTTAATCAGTGCCCAACTTGCGTTATCGTATTCCAGGCTGAGCGGTTGTGGAGAGTTACGGCGATAATAATCCATTAGGGATCGGGCAACATAGCCCCCCATCGGTACGAGTTGGTTTGAATTGAACGTTGCCTGGTGATCAAGGGCTAGACGAAGAAACCAGGCGCGTCCATAAGGCATCTCGAATTCAGGGTTCTTGCGTAGTAAGTCAAATTCAGCCTCAACATTCGCAGGTGTTAAGTTATCCTTGATCAGCCAAACAAACCGCTGATCACCGGTTAATGCTGTGTACTTTACCAGAGCCCACATCCCATGCACTGAAGAATGCCAATCAATACAGCCATGGAAGGCCACGTGATCTGTGTCCTTCCGACGCACACACTGTTCAATTGGGACAACAAGCTCAGCGAGAACCTGCCGTCGTTTCTGTTTAAATTTCTGAAAACGGCCCAATATATCCTCCATGCCCGCCGACAAACCAGGTGAATCAAAGGAGACGACAGGCTGCAAGGGATTATCTGCTAAAGCTATATGTGGAGTGGCAAGAGCTGCCAGCAGCACCAAAACATGCTGGATAACCCTTTGTCTTTTTGGCTTCATGTTTTGTCGCCTCATGGTTTGAGTTTTGTGTTTCTACCAACTATCCGGCACCTAACCCTGCATGTTGAGTGTCGCGGTTGGGTTGCGCTTTTTGCAACCCAACATTTGCTGCACCAATGTGTTGGGTTAACGATAAAGCTGTTAACCCAACCGCCTACGCAGCTCTATTCAGCCTTGCGCAGAATTTATTTTTTCTTTTATTGTTGATCTTTACTAAAACAGTAACTGCTACAACCTGAATACCAACAAGTATCCATGGCATAAAAACAACCTCCTCCTCCCCCTGTGATGCAGCACCTAATGATGCAACACCTTGCGTAGCCCAAAGCAATGGGGAGAAGAAAAATATGTGGATAACATTAATGATGATAGCTGCTATACCTAAACCAAATCCTTCTCCAGCAGCAAATGCTGCCAATATAGCAACAAGAATAGTAAGCCATGTACCAAGAAATGGTATAAACATTGCGATTATCGCGACAACTAAGGCTGCGATGCCAAGACCCTTTTCCATTGTATTTCTCCAATAACCGCATCTTCGTTAGGGTTAGACTATGTTGCTGCGGTTAATTACAACAGTGTCTAACGTTAAATGAGCTTCACTTGTAGCGTATTTCTTGAAGCCGCGTTCGGGTTGCGCTTATTGCAACCCGACATTTGTTGCACAGATGCGTTGGGTTAACGATAAGGCTGTTAACCTACGCCTATGCCACTTTTCGACAAACCCCCCATGATTTAACCGCATCTCTCAACCCATCCAGCCTCTGGAATCTTGCCTGCTCTGAATGTCGTAACATGTGTACCATCTGTCTCGAAAATAAGCCGGTAATTCTGATACCTAGCATCTGGTGATCGAAAAATAAGGTAATGTCCATTCTCAATGTACTGATGTGGTTTTACTTCAATGTTACCTGGATAGTATTTTAGTATCTCAGCCTCTGTGCTTCCTATCCGCGCCCCCTCTGCGGTAGTAAACTCCGTACTGTTTATGTCAATGCAAGCAATTTGATTGTTGGTCACCATAAAATCTATGCCTGATGGGCCATTTTTTGGTTTGACATAGGAACATTCATTAGAGGCAACACCATTACCATACCCGGTAAGCTCGATAACTTTTGAAGCCTCGCTTACTGTCATACCAACCCGTATAGACCCAATTCCATCAAGCTTGAGCTTGGAATTAGTGGTGAGATATTCTTTGTGATGAATGTCATCTTTAATCGCAGAGTGCGTGAAAGCCTCTGGAGGATAATCCCACAAGCGAACATTTTTAATCTCGGTTACATTTTCGAGATCATCTTCATTTGGTAAACCTTCCCAACCATACGGATCTACAAAAGTATAGCCATACCGGGCACGTTCTTTTACTTTTAGCACTTCAAAATGGAGATGGGGATTTCCGTCAACCCCTTTCTCTCCAGATAAGCCAATTTTATCGCCTTTCTTAACAGTCGCTCCTTGTTGTAGAATTTCATCATTTATCTTGCTCAAATGACCGTATTGTGTGACATAGCCATTACCGTGATCTATACCAACGTAACCCCATGCTTCGCAACCACCCGTTTTATCGATGCCTCTTGGCACGCATCTACCGTATGTATTAGTCGAGGTGTTTAGTATATTCACTACTTTACCTCCATATGCAGCCTTCACATCCATACCCTTCTCGGCCTTATAATCGTAACCTGGATGACCGTCATAATTGAGCCCATGCGAGGGGGAACAATCCTCCGTATCTGTTTGTGTTCCCTTATATAATCCATCCACACTGAATGCACCGCCACCAACTTTAGGGTAACACCCCATTTTTCTAAGAGCACCTTTTCCTTTCTCTCCAGTAAAGGCTATAACGGCACCATCTGCAACGTATGGGTAATCCATATGGTGATCCAATACCGAATTAATGCTTTTTTGAGTATATGCCCCATCCGTGTAACGAAATATGCAGTTTTTATTTTTATCGACACCGCCACACTCAAGGGGGAAAGATAGAAACGGTGATAATTTTTTTATTTCACCCGAACCATTTTTAACCACAGGAAGTTGCCGTATCTCATCAGGTACTAGCTTCAATAGCTTAGTGCCTTTAAATACACCATACCTGTCGAAATCAAAAGCCACCTCGCCAGTGCCTAACACTTCACCTGCGTGACCACCGTTTAATAGATTGTACGAAAATATGAAGCGCTGTCCGCCGTCGGCCTTGGCTTGTGCGGATATGAAACTGGCTTGTGCCGTCCAAAAAATTAGATTCGGATATTGCTGCTTGAGACTTGGATAATTCGGATCACGGGTGATGTCTGGCTCATACTCCGGATCAGGCTCCGTGGATATTAGCGGTTGACTGCCATTCAATAGAACATATGCCCCATTTGTATTCGCACGACCGGGTAACATCACGAAGCCAAGATCTATAAGTCCTTTTTCCTCGAACTTTTCTAGGTAACCCGTTACTCCAAACAACTTATCATTAATTTCCCTCGAAAATTTTATGGCCTCTTCGCTTGCACCCGATTTCTTCATGTAATCAAGAACACAGTTGATGCTATTACATTCTTGCCAGATTGTAAGCCAAGCAGGCCAAGATTCCTTTGGGATCCATACACTGGCTGATGAATATTTGTTGCCTTTAGATGAGGCAGATTTGCTTGCTGTTAGTTGACGTGGTGTGGAACCAGCCGTATTAAGCGGGCTCTCCGCTTGCAACCTCTCATTGACAAGCTTCTCGGCGGCACCTCCAGAAAAAGCGGGCCAGGAGCCAAAAAACGCATAAACGGTCAGCAATACAATAATTTGGTGGATAACATTTTTCTTTGACATCATGTTTTTGGCCTCTACACGTTTCAATGTTGTTTTACCAACTACCCGTCACTTTACCTAACAAAATTGATGGTGATGGTGGGATTGAATACTTCCACTTTATCTTTCAATTTCTTCTCGCCAAGCCGCTCGCTCAGCCGCCAGTGTGCGCTTGATTGTCCGAAAATCTTCGGAATCCTGCGCTTGCGTCGGCGGGATTTTAGCGAGTATGTTTTCCAGCGCTTGTAGCCGTTGGGCATCCACGGGATGTAGCGCGTCACCCCTGGGCAAGTGCCGAGCCGCATCCAGCATGGCGCGGGGATCGTAACCACCGGCCTGAAGAATCGATACGGCGAATTGATCGGCTTCCTGTTCCTTGACGGGATCGATCGCCAGTGTCAACGAACCGATACCGACCTGGCGCTCTTCGCTTTTAGGGGTAGAAAATATATCAAACAAGCCGCCGGAATCACTTAGGTTGGAAGTCCCGCAAAAATGCCCGGCGAGTTCATGCCCCAACTCATGCGCCAGAATTGCGGCGAGTTCTGATTCATTCTGTACAAAGTTTACTGCGCCATCGGTTATAAAAACATAGCCGCCGCCAATCGAAAATGCATTCGGCGCCAGATTGCGGACGACCGAAAACCGCCATGGGCTATTTCGTCCGTAGACACTGAAATGTGCAAGCTGAGCGCCAAGCTTTTGAACGTACTGCGTTACTGCGTCACCGTTGCCTCGCAAAGGCCATTCCCGTTCGATACGTTGGAGTGTTGTCTTCGCACCCTCCAGTTCCCCCGCGCACTGGCCGTAAATAGCCAAACAGCCGCCTGAAAAAAAAAGGCTCATCAGCAAAAGCGAACCGACAAACGCTCCCCTCACTTTTCCTGAAGTGAAGGACGACGGAAGAAAAGACGTTTTAATGGGAAATGACAAAAGTCGACTCGTCGGTATCATTACTGGTACCCGCTTGAACCATGTGCTCAATTACATAAGTACCGGAGTCGGCATCTTTCGGTATTGGAATACTGGCTTTGGCGACCCAACCTCCGGAATGACGCTGGCTATCCTGAGGAGGAAGTTCCGCAATTGATTTGCCATCCTTCATCAATACCCAGCGTTCCGTTACCGGGGTAGTCTGCATGTTCGGCGGCAGCGTTAAGGAATAATCCATGGACAGATTCACCGTATCTCCAGGCCTGACTGACTGCGGGGTGGACGTGCCCTTGCGAATTTTCACCTGGGCACTATCTACTGGCTTGATCATGGGATACATGTGCTGGTCGGCCTTAGCCGTGCGAACCGGCTCGGCCTGATATTGGCTTATTTTGACCGCCGACCAACCCGCCACTGCACCGACAACCCCGCCAGTTATAGCGCCCTTGACGCAACCGCTGGCACCACCAAACGCCAAACCTATCAGGCAACCCCCAGCGGCTCCGATAAATGCACCGGCACCGCCACCCTTTAGCTGATCTGTACCTCCCTGAGTGGCACAGCCTGTGAGCAGAACGCCGGAGCAAACGGCGGCGATCACCTTAAGTTTATATTTGTTCATAATATTTGCCTCCTGTATTGAGCACTATTTTGCAGTGGTAGCGGCCTCTTTAGATTGGTCAAAATAGGGCGAAGCCTGACCAGCAGGTAACGGTGGAATAGCCTGATTTAATTGCTGGATCATCTCTTTAATGGCCGGAACCGGCGGTGGTTCAATGGCTTCCATTTTAGCGTTTTCGTAGGTGAATTTACCGCTGCCACTCGGATACTCGACGCCTACTTTTATGGCATGTTCTTCCCCATCGACCGGTACCACAGAACGGAAAGTCAATACATAGTCGCTTTGGATGATATTTTGAACCTGCTCGACTGTCTGCGTCATCTTATCCAGGGCTTCACCGATCAGGTAATAGATGCCGAACGAGTTTTTGGAAAGCGACTCCAAGTTTTTAAAATGTTTACTTTGCTTCGTATAGGCCAGCGAATAAACCGGTATTGGAATAGCCAGGTCGGTGATGCGGCCGTTCAGCTCTTCACGGGATAACGCGCTGCCATCATCGAAACCATCCGAGAACACCACGATAGCACACGATATGATGTAATTTTCGGCACTTGGCGTTACCGACCCCTGTGCCGCCATGCCACACATTTGCATGGCCGCGCCGATGCTGTCATAAAGCCGGGTTTTGTTGCCGTCCACCTTGACATCCACCAGTCTGCGCCCCAAGGCGGCGGGATCGCGTTCGAATTCCGAGACGACTTCATAACCGGTCTTGGTATCGCGTATCGCTAGTATTGCCACCTCATCTTGCGGGCGTTTACTGTCGATATAACGGGCAGAAGCCTTGAGCGCGGCCTCGAAAGGCAACCCCACCATTGACTTGCTGGCGTCCAGTACCAGCACTGTACGGGTGGCTTCCTGGCGCTGACGAATGGAATTGACCTGATATTGGCGTTTCATCGGATCGTAGGCTTTTCCCTTCACCATCAGACCAATATTCATGGTGTTGAGATTGACCAGCGGTTGCTGATCTTTGTCGAAGGTTCGGAAATAAACCTGAACATACGGATAAAGTCCCGAATTTACCCTGTAAATCTTGAGTCCATAACCGCCTGGGTCGGAAGCCCCAAACGCGGTTATCGATATAATGGCAAGCAAAGCAGCCAACATAGCAATAAACTGATATTTTGGAGTTTTTTTCTGTTGATTTATGACTTTTAACATTGTATTCCCCTTAATTTATATAGTGCGGTGAACATGAAAAAATATTTTCATGATTTTTAAAGCTGGTATATCCCTGTTTTTGTAACTGCATAATCTTGAGACGTGTCTTCAGGATAGTTTTATTCCTTGCGAATTTGACTTGGAATAAAGCCTTTATCAATGCTCGGCGGCGGTGGATGATTTTGGGTTCGCTGTGGATTATTTCCTTTTTTCTCGAGCTTGTTTCCGCCGTTTTTAACTGGAGGTGGATTGGGGGGGGATCGGCGATGGTGGGGTTGGCGGCACAAGTCCTCTTCCTCCCTTCGTCAATATATCACCAGCAAATGGCCCATTTACCGCGCCTGAAGGGTTGCTCTTGTCAAGGTCTTTCGGCATTCTTCCGGCCATTGCAGCTCCCCCTCCCAACAGGAAGCAAAGCAATACGGCACTGAAAATCAGTCTAAACAATCGCGTCAGCGGAGAAGGCGCGGCCGGTAAATTATGATGTGTGAATAAATTTTTTAACATGAGTACTTCTCCTGTGCTTGAAAGGGAAAATATCTTTCCTAAATATTGTTATGAACAACTTGTTAATTGGTCTGATGTGTACCTCCTGGTATAATAACCCAAGGAACCTTAGGCGGTGGAGTTGGTGGTCCGCCTCCTTTTGTTGCCCCGCCTCCTTTTGTTGCCCCGCCTCCTTTTGTTGGCCCACCTCCTTTTGTTGCTCCCCCTCCTTTTGTCGCCAAGCCACCTTCGAGCGCACCCGCCGCAGTTCCAGTACCCGTCTTTATCTTACCACCCCCGCTCTGCGGGGTAGGTGTTACATTGATCGAGACCAAAGCGGTGCCGCTTGCTCCGGTATCATCGGTCACGGTCAGCGTCGCAGCGTAAGTGCCAGCCGCGTTGTAAGTGTTTTCAACCTTAACGCCGCTGCCAGTCTTGCCATCGCGAAAGTCCCAACGATACTCGGTAATCTTGCCGTTCGGGGCTCTACTGGCTGAACCGTCAAAGTTAACGGTGAGTGGAGCCGTTCCCTGTGTGGTACTGGGGCTGATCTTAGCGCTCGGCGGTTGCGGCTGTCCAATAGGAGGAGGCGGCGTAACTAGCGGCTTATTGTCTGGAGGAACGACAATTTCGATCTGTTTCGGCATTTGCCAGTAAACATACCCCCCCGCTGCGACCAATATTGCTATGAGTGATGCAGCTACCCAATAGATGCGTTTTTTGGAAATCAATTCTGTAGCAGTTGGACCTGGCTCTGACGTTGAACTGTCCGTTGTTATCTTGACGCTGGGCTGTCTGATACTGAGGGCATGGAGTCCGGTCGCCCCCGTCGTTCTGCCCACCATCACCGTGCGTTCGGTGTATTCGGCTGTATGGGATACGGCATCATGCGCACTTAAAGCTATCGCCTCCAAGGCCTCACTGAACGCTTTCATCGTCTGCTGGCGATGGTTGACGTTGAGGTTGAGCGCCTGCAAAAGCGTAGCTTCCAACTGCGGCGAAATGTCAGGAACGAGTTGTGACGGCGGCACGAGTTCCTTGCCCGCCACCCGCTCATGTGCCGCCGGTGGATTTTCACCGGTCAATAAGGCGTAAAAGGTTGCCGCCAGCGCATAAATATCCGAGCGCTCGTCGGTGCCTGTGCCCATGGCTTGTTCAGGCGGACTAAAGCCCTGCGTCGCTGCCCGGCCCAAGGTACGGGTCATGGTGGCGGGCTTCGATTCCTTGGCGATGCCGAAATCAATCAGCATGATGCGCCCGGTTTCATCCAGCAGGATATTGTCGGGTTTGAGATCGCGGTGAATGATGGGCGGGTCTTGCGAGTGTAGATAAATCAACACCTCGCAGAGCTGGCGCATCCAAGGTAACAGTTTGGCTTGCGGGATTCGCCGATCGGGGTATTGCTTGCGTTCGCCGCCCAAAGTCCGGCTACCGCCGAATTCCAGCACCAGATACACCATACCATCGACTACGCTGCGATCAATGATGTCAGGGATAGACGGATGATTCAACCGGCTTAACAGCGTGGTTTCATATTCATCGAACAGCAGTTCCGGCACTTCCTTGATAGCACGTCGTTTGCCGCTTAAACGAAGATCCTCGACCAGATAGGTTGCGCCGAAACCGCCCTTGCCCAGCACTGATTTGACTTGGTAACGGTTTTCTACCGTATCGCCTATACCGCGCAGCCAGCCAAAAATACCGCGAATTACGCCATTGGCGGCAACATCCAGATGTGCCAGTTCAAGATTACATTGGGAGCAACGATACTCACACTTGACCAGTGCGGCCAGCTCATTGGCTGTTCCGCAAGCCGGGCAAACATGCCGCTCCGGTTTTTCCAGAGTGCTCATTGTATTTCCCGCAGAGGAAGATTCATTTCCGCTGATCCTTTAGTTTAAGACCCAGCACAGCTAAGCTAAGAAACACGCAGCCTAGCACAGTAACCATCATTAAATCAGCGCTGTATGTATCCGAAACCGACACGATGAGCTGGCCTGTCATATCTCGAAGCGAACGGCTTTCAGCACTTAAGGTGGTTTTCATGGCATCCAGCGCCCAAAACGAAACCATGCTGGACTTCGCCACCCACAATGCAGCAGGGTCCAGATGCACAACGGCATTCGATAAGACAACCTGCGGAATTAATAAAATCGGCGCCATGGCGACGGCTTTGTCATTGGAGTCGACGAAGGCGCTGATGGCCAATCCCATGCAAGTCGCCGCCATGCCCGCAATAAACAAAGCGACTACACGCCCAATATAACTGCCGGGCAATTCAAACTCAACCAGCAGGGAGACGATCCCCATGAGCAACGCGCATTGAATCAAACACAGAGCGGCCAAGGGCAGAAGCTTGCTAATCAGGTAGGGCATAAGGCCCAGATTCACCGAGCGTTCACGCAGATAAATGGGCAATTCCTTAACTAGCTCTCGAGCCGAATTCAGCGTGCCAAACCAGATGGCCGACAATACGAGAATAAAAAATATCTGGCTCTCCGCCGCTGCACGCTGGGCTGGATAGCCTTTTGTGTCAAATACCAAACCAATAACGATTGCGATTAATGGTGCTTGTAGTAGCAGGATCAAAAGATTTTTCTGATCGGAAACAATCAGATCGAGGTAGCGATGCATCAGCGTAATGGTTTGCCGCCAGTCAAACCAAGAAGCTATGGTTTTAACCGTATTGAGTTCGGTAAGTTGATGTGTTGTGCTTGTATTGGTCTCATGGTTGGTCAGCCGATCCAGAATATAGGTCTGGTAAAAAGCGGATTGCCGATAATTTTCCTCCCAAGTATTTCCGAGGCTGGACTCCAGTAGATCATACACATCTGAAAGACGCTGGACTCCAAAGTAAGCGGTAGCCTCAAGGGGTGGGCCGAAATAAACCAGCTTACCTTTGTGTAGCAAAACCACCTGATGACAGACATCGATATTTTCCAGCGTGTGGGTGACACAGATCACAGTTTTCTGATCTGCTGCCAGATCGGCGAACAGATGCATCATGCGCCTGTCGGTGCCGGCATCCAAACCGCTGGTTACTTCATCGAGAAACAGAATGTTCGGATTGGACACCAGTTCCACCGCCAGACTGACGCGCTTGAGTTGTCCGCCGCTGAGAGGAGCAGGCGTGTCAATAGCCTGCATTGATTTATCCGCCAGTCCGACTTTGTCGAGCACTTTGCTGATATAAACGTTGATTTCTTCATCGGAAGTGTCTGGCGGCAAGCGTAAATGCGCAGTATATTCCAGTGCGTGTTGAATAGTGATCTTGCGATGTACAATGTCCTGCTGGGGTACATAACCGATGGTGGAACGGAAGGCATCGAATGACGCATGTAAATCTGTGCCATTATATAAAACTTTACCACCAGTGCAGGGACGGCGACCGTTTAACGCATCGAGCAAGGTGGACTTTCCCGAACCGGTGGTGCCTAAAAGAACAATAAATTCACCAGGCTCAATTACCAAGTTGATATCATCCAATAAGCGAATAGTTTGTTTGGTGGAACGGTCAACGACTTCCTTGTATAACCCTCGCACTTCCACGCACACCCGACCGGAAGTGTCGATAGGCTCCAATGCTTCTCCGGTGAAAACGAAAGCGAACGAGGCGATAGCGACACGGTCATTCTGTTTTAAAGACACACGGCCATTCAATCGCTGACCGTTGACGAAAGTGCCGTTAGTGCTGTGCAAGTCTTCGATTTCTACTCCGGCAGGCCCGCAATATAACTTGGCGTGCTCGCGGGAAACCAGAGGTGAGGCAATTTCAAAATCGCACTCGGACAGCCGTCCGATGGTTAAAATTCCTGACTGGCTTTGGGGATGGGTAAGTGGTGAAGCGCCTTGTAAAGGCGGGTGGGGATGATCAGGAAAATTGATCTGGAAGAGACAAGAGCCGAGGGATAGCCAGTCGCCATCGTCCACTAGGGTCGATTCGCTAATAAGGTGACCATTAACTGAAACCGGGGACTGCTTAATTGGCGTGACACACAAACCTTCCTGTGTCATCGCCAGTTTGGCATGCTGCTCTAAAATATCCTGACCTTGAAGGATAATTTCATCGCCACTGCCACTGCCAGCAACATATTCCTGTCCCACTGTTAAATTCACGGCTGTCCGCTTACGGGTGAAAGAGCTACGAAATTCTATGGTCTGCTGTTGATGAAGCACGTCACTTTCCTTGCATAGTCATTGTAAACAAAAAATCAGGATGCGAGGTGTCTACGTAAACACCTTATCCAGGTTTACATTTGTATTGGAGCAGTAAAAAAGTATTTATATTTATTCAACTACGATTTGCAGTTTCGGTACGCGCCTTTGGAAAAGGCTAACGCCTCATATCCATTGATAATCTGGATTAGCAAGCTCCCTCAATGGATTGTTTATTGTTATTTTCTTAATTATATTGAAGAACCAGTCTGGTGTTTGGACATAAACCTGCTTTTGTGCCTAATAAAAAAAGCCGACTTTCATTTGTGACCATGATGATAGTTACTTTCTGTAGCCCGGCTTGCCGTTTTTTGTGATCCACTGATGGAAATATTGGAAACGGAGCACAAGCGAAGTTAAAATTTCTAATTCACGATAGCCGTGGTATCGGGCGGTTTTTAGTAGCTTACAGAGAAAATCACGAAACGGCATCATTGCGTAGCTATGTTTCAACCTCTTATGGGTTAAAGCGAGCATCGCAGAATGCATTGAAGCCACCGTAGGCAAAAACGGTTGCATGATTTTTCAGCAGGATGATCGGCAAAAATAGTAACCACCCACGATTTTCTGTTCCTACATTACGATTACACTTGGCGTATTTGTTTATATAACATAAAATAAATTAAATATCAACTGAGTAAAAAAGTTAGAAATAAGCATCTATTTTAAAATTTTTTATTTGAATGACACCTTTTGTCGGTAGTTCCAATTGGTTCGCTCTATTGACAGTCGGCTTTCCATGGGAATGCAGTCATTCGGAAATTTGGCTTCAATGTCTCTTATGCGTCGATAGTGCCACTTTGTCAATGACCGGTATCAGGATGCTTAAATCCATATCCGAATGTCGCAAATGGGTCGTAAAATGACAACCAAGGTCAATGTGTAGGTTTAAAGCATCCCTAAGTATCAACTAAACTTCTGGAAAATTATATTATTTAAAATAGAAAAATCAATCCGTATAAATACCTATAACGACTAACTTTTAAAATAAGCAGCTTTAGGTTGATAGCGTTAATTTGCCAATGACCGGTATAGGGAAGCCTAAATCCATATCCGAATGACAACTTTGGGTCGATTTTTGACAGTCGACTGTTCGTTAATTTGCTCAGTATGAATGACCGCTTTTGAGTAAATTAAAACGTGACTGGGATTCTACGCCAAAACAACCGAAAATTCTGCTTCGCTGTTGGGTATGATTTTATAGGTCAAAATAGACTGATTTTCTCGAGTTCAGACATAGCCCAAGTTTAACATTTGTAGTGCCGCAGGTGGCAACCATTTGATTTTAAACGATTATAAATTGTGCTAACTTTTTAAATGTAGTGCCAAAATATTTATTTATATATATTTTTCAATATGTTATGCGTGTCAAGTGTTAAATATGGGATAGGTGTTAAGTCTTAAAAAAATTGCTAACTATTAGTTCTCAATGAATAAGCGTGGAAATAAAAATTCAATTGAGGCGCTACCAAAATGGAGCGATACAGGCCCTTTAGGTGTTACCGACTGCAAGATACCATCATTAATTAAACTTGAAAGCACCATGCGGGCACTACGCTCTTTCAATCCCGTGATGCGCTAGGTGTCACCACGCGGCATTTCGCCCTGAATCAGTACTCTTTCCAAAATAAAAAAAGTCTCCGGCTTTAAGCCCTGACTTTCCACATAATTTTTCAGACGTTCGGCTAAGCACTCAAATTCAAATAAACCACTCATAAAGCCGACCTGATCCACGCATACTTGCAAAAACCAGCTAACGAAATCAAGTTGCTATGAACTTACCCATTAGACGAATCCAATCGCTTGCTTGATTGGGAAAATCCTACTTTTAATGGGTAAAATATTCTCCGGAAATCACCTTATCGCTATGATCTGGAACTACAGTCTAAAAAGAAAGATTCCGTGAACAGAAACATCGGAGTTGGACTCAGTGGATTATCAGGTGTTTCCAGTGCAGAGAAGCCCAACTTAGTATAAAAGGAAATCGCTCCAGCGTCCGCATCGAGGTACATTCCGCGACACCC
>CAIQND010000270.1 GCA_903873045.1 uncultured Methylococcaceae bacterium
ATTTTGGTGAAAAATCCTTGTTTTTGCTTAACAGCCTCATTGCCGCGATTAAACAAGCCCGTGAGTAAGTATTCACCTCCCCCTTTGAAAAAGGGGGATTGAGGGGGATTTATCTAATAAAATCTCCCCTAACCCCTCTTTGTTAAAGAGGCGGACTGAATAATTACTCGGCTATTGCCTCTACCCATCCTGTTTTAATATGAAATTGTTAGCCTTTAGGTCGCATGTGCGGAAACAGCAACACATCACGAATTGACGGGGCATCGGTAAACAACATCACCAAACGGTCGATACCAATGCCTTCGCCAGCGGTGGGCGGCATACCGTGTTCCAAAGCGACAATATAATCTGCGTCAAAGTGCATGGCTTCATCATCACCGGCTTCTTTCTCTTCCACTTGTTTTTGAAAACGTGCAGCTTGGTCTTCGGCATCATTCAGTTCGGTAAAGCCGTTGGCAATTTCCCGGCCGCCAACAAAAAACTCAAAACGATCGGTCACATGCGGATTGTCGTCATTACGTCGTGCCAGAGGTGAAACTTCAACCGGATAAGCGGTAATAAATGTAGGGTTCATCAAACGACTTTCTACCGTTTTCTCAAAAATCTCGATTTGTACTTTACCTAAACCGTAACCTTCTTTAACAGGAATATGCAGGCTTTCAGCGACTTTAACAGCGGCTTCACGGGTGTCAAGATCACTGGCGGTCAGATTTGGGTTAAAGTGCAGGATTGACTCAACTACCGTCATCCGATCAAACGGCTTGCCGAAATCGTATTGCTCACCCTGATAAGTGACCTCTGTTTGACCAAGAACTTCTATGGCAATGCCACGTAACATTTCTTCGGTTAAATCCATCAAGTCGTGATATTCGGCATACGCCTGATAAAACTCCAGCATGGTAAATTCAGGGTTGTGACGTGTTGATAAACCTTCATTTCTAAAGTTACGGTTAATTTCAAAGACCCGTTCAAAACCACCGACAACCAGACGTTTTAAATACAATTCAGGGGCAATCCGCAAAAACATGTCCATATCCAGCGCATTATGAAAGGTCGTAAAAGGCCGCGCTGTTGCTCCCCCTGGAATCACTTGCATCATAGGGGTTTCAACTTCCAAAAATTGGCGTTCAATCAGAAACTGGCGAATATAGGCAACGACTTTTGAGCGAATTAAAAACGTATTGCGTGATTGTTCGCTCATAATCAAATCTAGATAACGCTGCCGGTATTTGATTTCTTGATCGGCAATACCATGAAACTTTTCAGGTAACGGACGCAAGGCTTTGGTTAGCAAGCGAATATCGTCAACTTTAACGCTAAGCTCACCGGTTTGAGTGACAAACAATACGCCTTCCGCGCCGACAATATCGCCAATATCCCACTTTTTAAACTGTTCGTTATAAAAGCCTTCAGGCAAGGTGTCTCTAGTGACATAAAGCTGAATTTTGCCCGACATATCCTGAATATGCGCAAAGCTGGCTTTGCCCATTACCCGACGGGTCATTATTCTGCCCGCCAGTTTTACCCGGACGGGTTCTGCTTCCAGTTGCTCTTTGGTTTTTTCGCCGTATTCGGCCAACAACTCACCGGCAACCACATTGCGGCGAAAATCAGTAGGAAAAGGAATGCCGCCACTTTCGCGCAACTCATTTAATTTGCTGCGACGCTGTTTGATTTGTTCTTGTTCGTCTTGTTGTATTTCTGACATGGGATTTAAAATATTAAATTAAAAAAATAATGTGGGTCACATTAGAGGATAAATAGTTATTAGAATACAAAGTACCGACTACGTTGTTATGCCGAAAAATTATGCTTGGGTATTTAGCTTATTTACCATCATCAAGTGAATTTAAGTAGTCGGCTAAAACATCACCGTGACAGGCAGCCGGTTTGCAATGGCAACCTAAAGTTTTACCGCGTAATTTCAATAACTGCTCTTTACTGCTTTTGAGATAACCTCGATCAAAGTCATATTGATATTTTCTGATGACTTCGTCCCTATCTCCATCAATGCCTATCGCATAGGGGTTTCCCCAAGCTGAACCTCTGCCAATATAAACATCGTATTTTTCTTGCCTATCAATATTGACAATTCTGGTTATAGGTATGCTATTCATGTTGATAAAAAAATTTAGTTATTAACTATTTTGCCAAGTAAGTCTGATTTGTATAGCCATCGTCTATTTTAAGCAACATCTCACTCATTAAATCAATCACTAATTGGCTAAACTCATCTATGGTTTGTGTTTTTATCGGAATGCTAAAATCCCCGTGAGCGAAACTATTTCTATACATTAACAGTTTGTTCAAATTTTTTTCAAAAGGCTCTTTTGGCAAAATATCTAAATTAAACCGGATCAAAAGTTTTGTTATAACATCATAGTTAATGTTTGATTCTGTAGGCAATGTTGCTGGAATTACAACTATATTTCTACTTACATTTTCTTTAAAGTCGTTAACAAAATTGGTTATCCGTTTAATGCTTTTTTGAAAATCTTTAGGTATTTCGTTTAAATAGTTGTTATTTCTAAGGTAATGAGTATCGATACTATGCGCCAAAAGTTCTGGAGCAATTTTATCAAACGTAATATTTAAGCTATTAATCTCTTTAATATAATGAGTAAATGCATCTTTAACAAAACCCTCCCATAAAGAATATAAGGCAGGAATGGTGTGTTTTTTTAATATCTGCTTTTGCTCAACAGAAAGATGAGAATGAAACGGTAAAAATTTAAGTGTTGCTATTTCATCAGTCCGCCATTTTATTTCACGGCTTATTTTCTCTTTAAGAAAGCTCATTAGATTGTTGGCTTAAAAAATTTCCTGGTTAATTCAATACGTTTAGCTACTCTTCCTTTGCTGTTTGTCGCTATCCCTGCACCTCTTAACTGTGTGAATTCAGTGTCATTTTTAGTATCTTCTATAAACTTGGCAAGATCAGCAGAATTCATTTCTTTATAGTGATTTAAGCTTAATGCAATACCCACCATAACAATATCGTAAATGCTGGTAGAAAATAGACCTGTATTATTCGTTCCTTTGAATAAATTCTTTCCAATTGGCGATAATAATTCTATGAGTTCAACAAATAATCGCTTACTCCCCTCATAATCAAATGCATTGTCTTTAATAGCCTCTTGCATATAGGATGTCATATAAGAAGATATAACTTCATTTATTTTTTCCTTTGCAGGGCTATCACTTTTTGCAATTTCATATAAAGCAAAAAACCGTAACACTAACTCTTGCAAATAGAGCTGTTCTATTTGTTTGTCTGTAGGTGACGTTAATTCTTTAAAGTTTGGTGTTGCAGCTAAGTCTTTTAAAAAACCATTAAATTTATTAGATTGTGGACGAAAAATACAGTTCCTGAGTTCTTGCTCTGTAATGGGTTCGCCAGAACTATTAATACGCTTAAATAATTCATATCGCATATCAACCATACTATTCCATTTTATAATTTCAATTCTGCATGCTGCACGTCTAATATTTAATTGATATCTAAGTGGAAGTGAATTAAGTGAGTAACCGTTTAACGCTTTTATTAGCCCACCTTCTGATAATGTCCAGTTATTTTTATCGGGTAACGTTTTAAGCTCTCCGAAAAAAGATAAGACCGTTGAAACTCTTTGTAAACCATCTACTAACTCCCATTTACCTGAGTCATCGCCTTGACTTATTTCTGCAACAAAAATAGGCGGTATAGGAATGCCTAATAGTAATGATTCGATAAATCGAGTTTGCTGTTCATTGTCCCATCGGAATAAACGTTGAAAATCTGGATTGATAATGATTTCGTTACGTTCATACATACTGATAATTTCACCAAAAGACATATCCAATCTATCTGTTGATAAGCCATTTCTAGTTGTATTTATTTCTTGATCCAGCAATTCATTTTTATTTACTTTATCTGTGACTTCAATTGATTCATTATTGGACATATTTATTCACTTATTATCGTTTATCTAGCAATTATGTTTCTAGTTAATAGCTGAGGTTTTGATTATAATTAATTTAAAAATACTACAAACCACTCTTCAAACTGGCTTCAATAAACTGATCCAGGTCGCCATCCAAAACGGCTTGGGTATTGCCGGTTTCCACGCCGGTGCGTAAATCTTTAATACGCGATTGATCCAGCACATAAGACCGGATTTGACTGCCC
>CAIQND010000271.1 GCA_903873045.1 uncultured Methylococcaceae bacterium
AGAATCTGAACTCTTGCAGGGTGACGCTGAACACCTTTCAGGATCGCTTGCTCGGTTTTTCCATCAACAGTAATATCAAGCACATGAGAATAAACTGCTTCATGCTCAAGATGCTTAATAACTTCGTTATGATTTAACACCAGCATTTGAGGTGCGTTTGAGCCACCGTATATAACTGCAGGCACACTACCTTGACGACGTGCGCGTCTTGCTGCGCTCTTACCTGATTGCCCACGACTTTCCGCAACAAATTCAAATACTTTTGACATTTTTCCTCACCATTTTTCAGAAGTCCGCGCCCTGAGAGCACTTACATTAAATTCTATCAACCGACTACTAATTTACGTATTATTAGTCTACGTAAAGCGAACTAACTGACTCGCCTACTGCAATACGTCTTATTGTCTCAGCGAGCATTTCTGCAACACTAAGCTGTCTTATTTTTACCGAATCTACCGCCTCTTGATTTAACGGTATCGTATCCGTGACAACCAACTCATCAAGCTCGGAGTTATTCAAGTTCTTCATAGCAGCGCCTGACAATACAGCGTGAGTACAATAAGCAACCACTTTTATTGCGCCGTGTTTTTTAAGCGCGGCAGCGGCATGACATAAAGTCCCGGCAGTATCAACCAGGTCATCGATCAACACACAGGTACGACCATCAACATCGCCAATAATATGCATTATCTCTGACACGTTAGCCTTTGGCCTTCGCTTGTCTATAATTGCCAGATCAGCATCATCAAGTCGCTTGGCAAGGGCACGCGCTCTGACCACACCACCAACGTCCGGCGAAACAACAATGAGATCTTTATATTGTTGACGCCACACATCACCCAAAAGAATGGGTGATGAATAAACATTGTCTACCGGTATATCAAAAAAACCTTGAATCTGGTCAGCATGCAGATCAACCGTCAAAAGACGATTTGCACCTGCCTGTTCAATCATTTTGGCAACCAGCTTGGCACTAATTGGCACCCGTGCTGATCGCGAACGCCTATCTTGCCGCGCATAACCATAATAAGGCAATACAGCGGTTATCCGTGATGCTGACGCACGCTTGAGAGCATCAGTCATCACCAACAATTCCATTAAGTTTTCATTAGTAGGGGAACAGGTCGGTTGAATTATAAAGACATCCTTACCACGGACATTTTCTTCAATCTCTACCGCAATTTCTCCATCACTAAATCTACCGACAGTCGCCATTCCCAGGCGCATATTAAGCTTCTTAACTATACCGTCAGACAAAGCCAGGTTAGCGTTTCCAGAAAACACCATCATTGAGGTGTCATTCATTCAAGCACTCCCACACGAATTTTAACTTAATGAATAAAAATGGCTGGGTCGCAAGGATTCGAACCTTGGTATGCGGAGATCAAAACCCCGTGCCTTACCGCTTGGCGACGACCCAATAATTATGATATATATTTACCTATCTTCAACTTTGAAAACAAAGGTGATTCATTCACACCCTTAGCCAAATAAACCTGCCACTTATTTTTAAGTGACTGATAGGCATTAACTGCGGCATCTTCTGAATCAAACTGTGCAAAAACACAAGCCCCTGTTCCGGTTAATCTTGCCTCTGAAAACTCAGACAAGGCAACCAAAGCATCTTTTACAGATGGGTATCGCTGACAAACGACTTCAACACAATCGTTTTGGTGTTGGCCTGCTATAAAGTCAGCTATTTTGATTGATTTACTATTCCTTGTCAAATTTTTAGATGAAAATATTTCTTTTGTATTCACATGACACTCGGGCTTAATGACGACAACCCATTGCTCGGGAACACTTATTACCTCTAACTCCTCACCAACACCTTCTGCCCAAGCTGAATATCCATAGACAAAAACCGGCACATCTGCGCCCAACGTCAAACCAAGCGCCATCAATTTTTCTACGGATAACTGTAAATCCCACAATTTATTTAATACCACCAAAGTGGTTGCAGCATCAGAACTGCCACCGCCAAGACCGCCACCCATGGGCAGGTTTTTTTCAACCTCGATGCACACGCCCGACTGGCATCCGGTTTCTGTCTTTAACAGATTAGCGGCCCTAATCGTTAAATCATCGGCCTCCGGGACGCCAGGGATCGTTTTTTGCAGGCTTACCCGCCCCCCATCAACCGGATGAAAGATAATCCAGTCACACAAATCTATAAATTGAAACACCGTTTGCAATAAATGATAACCATCAGGCCGTTGCCCGACAATCCGTAACATTAAATTTAATTTAGCCGGTGCCGGCCAATTTTCAGTCCATGCAGACTGGTTATTTTGCTTTTGCAACATTCAATACCCACTGATCTATCACTAATTTTAATTTAACTTGTTCATTGCTGACCGAGATTTTACGCGGCATAGACTGATCATTAACCGGTTGCATTTGTTTGTATTCAATAAGCCATCCAGCCTGTATAAAACCATCAGCAGTCGCTACAAAGGCACTAGTTGGCTCCGGCAAACCTACCACCCAATAACGTAGGGAGCGTACCGGCACAAACATGCCCAATTGTTGATTTATAAATGCTTCTGGCTGTGTTGATGACTGCGCCTGTCCATCCCCACGATCTATAGTGACTAAATCTCCGGTTAACTTAATAACCGTTGCGCCCTGCCCTAAT
>CAIQND010000272.1 GCA_903873045.1 uncultured Methylococcaceae bacterium
ACAGGGCTTTGCTACTCATGCCCTAATCGACATTTTCGCTTTTGTAAAAGCCTGTTAAACGGCTCTTCAACCGAATTTGATGCACAGACTGTTAAAAACCTGGCGGTTACTGCAAAGCAATATTTATATCGCCAAGGTGATGTGAACCAGGAATTATTTGTCTTGCGAGAGGGCTGGGTCATGCTAACCCGAGTTTCCGACGACGGTAAACGTCAGGTATTTCGTTCCGTATTACCGGGAGAACTACTCGGGTTTCAGCAACATTTCCACGGCCCGGCTATCTATTCGGCAATTGCCTTAGTGGACAGTGTGCTCTGCAAGGTTCCAAATAGTGTCGAGCACTACTCCGCACAGCCAGAACTGGCTTTAAGTCTTGCGGCTTCAGAAGCTTGTGACAAGATGCTGACCGAGATGTATCTGGGTAATATTACCCATCGAAGTGCGCGGGAAAGGATCGCATTCATGGTGCTGGAAATTTATCATCGACTGATGTTGCGTGGCCTGAATAATGAATACACCATTCAATTTCCACTTAAGCAGGAAGATATAGGCGATACCCTCGGACTTACGAGCATACATGTAAACCGGACGTTACACGCCTTTAGGGATGAAGGCGTGCTGCAAATACATAAACATCAATTAACCATTCTGGATTACGAGGTGCTTTATGCTTTGGCCGGATCGACATTTAAAACGTTGGCTCCTTATTAGAGGCGGCTTTAATCGCCGTTTTTTGTTTTATTTAACTCACCATTCGCTATTAGATATAACACATTGTTATTAAAAGAAAATAACTTCAGTGAATCATGGTTATTAAAAACCTAAATCGTTAAAATTCAATGAATTACCTTCACAAAGAGCGAATAACTGGATTTAAGGTATTAAAATCGTTTATATTTCAGCTAATAATTGTTTTAAAATAAAAAAATTAGTAGTGTTTTATTTGATGACTAATTGTTGGATGAAAATTAAATGGCTTAACCCACTTTTTTAGGAAGGTCTGGCTTTCCAAATAACGCTCTATACAAGTAGAAGATCATGGCGGACGAAAAAAAACCGGAAAACGGTGGCTTGACTGGCGCAGTGCCGGTGACGGTCGTGCTGGCATTGCTGGCCAATTTGCTTTATTCGCATTTGTCACCCTATCAGGATGAACGTCCCTCTAACCACCCTTTAAAAGATCACTACGAAGCCGCCCAGGATGTCAATGCAAGGCTGTGGGAAGACCCTTTTGCCGCCGTGGAAGATGCCAGCGAAGAAACGCCGAAGGAAAATCTTTCTATCAAGGTAAGCGATGGTAGAACGCTGGCATGGGAGGTTAGCCCAGCTGATAAATCACAATCTCACGATAACGATCAGATTTATAAAGGCAATTTTCATGACCCTAAGGATGTCATTACCGTAATCGCCGTCACCCTGCCTGGCGGCCCCTATCAGGAAGCAGCAGAAGACCGAATGCGGCGGCGTTATGCAGTGCTTTCAGCCTTGGCCAATCAGGCAGCTACGCCTCAAGATGAGCAGCATATCGGTTACTTTCACCCTAAGCCAGAAATGGGCTTGAAAGAAAGAGTTGCATTTGAGTGGTGGTCGCTGGCGGAAGATAATAAGAAGGTATTGCTGTTATGGGTCGATGAATCAGATCTGCTGGTTAGGCCGGCGAGTAAACTAAAATACTTGTTGCAACAAACAATCCCAACAGGTCAAATGAAAAATGAGCATGGAGAGTTAAAGAACGTCTCTTTTAATTATACGGTCATTGGCCCGAACTCCTCAACATTGTTACGGGATATGTTGAAAGAGGTTGAGACCGCCAAGAATAAATCCGTCATTACCGAATGCCCTGTTAACTATAAAGCTAATCCGCCCCAGTCTAACTTGGGGGAAATTTGTGATAAGTCCATTGTGTATTACTCCGCTGGTGCGACTGCGTCAAACTTTCTCTTGCTGAGGGAGGCTCTTGGGGCCAAGGTACGGCATGGAGAAACTGTTTCTGGCTACCTACAGATGCAAGGGATCACACTACATCAGACTACCTTTACCGATACAGAAATGATGGGCATAGTGGCAAAAGAACTTGATCGGCGCCGGGTCAAGAAAACGGATCATGTCGTCATTCTGTCCGAATGGGACACCTTCTATGGCCGCGCGATGCCCAAGGCTTTCGAGTTTGCCTGGAATCCTGATCAAGCCAATAATAAGCTGATACAAACCTTTGGCTACATGCGCGGATTGGACGGTAAATTACCGGATAAAAGTGACAAGTCGACCAGTGTAGCGGAAAAAAAATCTGACGGCAGCGACAAGGACAAGTCCGATGCCAATGCGCTAATTGAATTCCCTGAGGGGCAAAACCAGAAGGACTATTTACGTCGGCTGGCGGATCATATCCTTAAACTCGATCAGGAGTGGAAGGATCAAGGTGACCAGAAAGGTGTCGCCGCTATTGGTGTGTTGGGTTCGGATGTACATGACAAGTTGTTGATTCTGGAAGCACTGCGCCAGAATTTTCCGCACAAGCTGTTTTTTACCACCGACCTGCATGCTGCTTACTTTCATCCGGCTAAATGGCACCAAACACACAATTTGTTGGTGGCTTCGGCCTTTGACCTGAAGCTGCGCCCCGAATTACAGGGTTATATCCCCCCTTTCCGTGACAGCTACCAAACGGCGTTATTTCTTGCGATGCAACTGGCGCTTAATAGTGAAACCGTTCTTGCCGACCCCATATTTTCAGACAAGATTAAAAATCCCCCGCTTTTGTTCGAAATTGGACGTAGCCATCCAATATCATTACCCACAAATGAGGATAGGCTGCCGTTGGATAATGATGAGAGCAACAAACCCCAATGCTCATGGACTAATTGGTCGGCATGCGATAACACTGTTCAACCACAGATTTTTGCCAATTCACCGCTCAAGTGGACTTGGAAAGATGTACTTGTGATATTTGACGTGATGGGGGCAGCACTGCCCTTTTACTTTGTTAGCTCTTGGTTTCGGAAGAAAGTAAAAAGCGCTTTGAATTACTGTAAGTCTGATCCTTATTCAATTGCAGGTATTATATTAATATCCTGTTTAATAGTGTATGGTTTGAAATTCTACTTTAACCAAATCAACGCTGAGCCGCTTTATTGGCTGGAAGGCGTAAGCATATGGCCTAGCCAGTTGCTACGAATATTGATTGTCCTGTTTGTATGGTTTTTTTGCCGGTGGGGGCATCAGCGTATCAAAAAAATGGAAGAAGACTTGAAAGATGAGATTCCATCAACTTTTGTTTTGCCAAACAATTGGATACCCCCTAAATTCTTGGAAGTGCTTTTTATAGGAGATTGGAAGCGGGTACGTGACCAGGATGATATCTTGAAAGTTCAGCCTGAAAAATTGTGGGAAAAATATTTGGGTTACTCCGGCTTGGATATGCCAGTAACATCTTCCCCCTGGTTTTTGCGGGTGGTAATTCATGTGCTTGTGTTCTTTTTAGCGGCGGGAATTCTTATATCGCAGACTGGCCTACCGAATGTCCCCGCGCGTGGAGATTTTGCCCAATCAGTAAATCTTTGTTTAATTATTCTGGCGGTTCTCTCCACGATTTTCTTGATCACTTGGGTCGTCGAAAATGCCCGTTTATGCGAACGGCTAATTGATGATTTATCGGCAAAACCAAGTAAATGGACGGATGAAGCCAAGGCTTGGACCACCAGGGTAAAAAAAGTCCCACCAGAATGTGCAGATGACTGGCTTGACATTCATTTGGTTGCCCGCCTGACAGCCACCATGCAACCGCTTATATTTGGACCGATGGTCTGCATAGCTCTACTGATATTGGCACGTAGCCCCGTGATTGACGATTGGGACTTACCCTGGGGATTGGAGATAGTATTTATTATCATGCTATTTTATTCGATTTCCGCAGAGATATTTTTACAACATGGTGCTAAAAGCGCCCGCAAAAAAGCGATTGATCATTTGACCGCGAAAATCAGCTATCAGCGCAACCAAAATGCCCCCGTTGAAATTGTCATCAAACGTATAGAAGCCGAGATTGAACGTATCAGAGACTTGCGTGAGGGGGCATTCAGACCGTGGTATGAGTGGCCGCTGCTACAGTCATTCGGTGGCTTGGGCACTTTATGGGCTGCGCTGCAATACTTCGCCGGAGCGTGGGGCAGTTTTTGATTGTCTATGGGCGAACTCAGGTGTTAATTGCGCATATAGACTTTCAGAAATTAAATTTCCATTCACGTTGTTGTAAACTCATACAGATAACATCCCTTGAAGGGATGGTATCTGTTACCATCGAAGTTATTTATCTGAAAATCTATAGCATGATATTCAGCCATAAAACGAAAGGTTGTTTGGATGTGGTTATTTCTCCTTATCAGTAAGGAAGCATCCCGTTGGAAAGATTGGGAAGGGGTCTGCATCACTTCCCCAATAAGCGCACGATAAAGCAACGTCGCTTCGCTTGTTGCGGTGCGCTCCTTTCGGCCTAAAGGCCGAGGTCTTCAACCAGTAAGGAAAATTGATAAATTGTAAACAATTACGAATCATCCACTTGATCAGCAAGCGTAGTCAACTGTTTAATTAACACAGTTAATTGCTCCGTGGTTTCAGCGCGTACGGTGGCGTGTGCGACTTTGCGGCCTTTTCGGGGGGCTTTATCGTATAGATGCAAATGCGCATGAGGAATAGCCAACAATTCTTCAGTAACGGGCAATCCACCAATAAAATTAACCATCGCCGCTTTACCCACGGACGTAGTTGCACCTAAAGGCAAGTCCAGAATGGCACGCAAATGATTTTCAAACTGACTGGTCTCTGAGCCTTCAATCGTCCAATGACCGGAGTTATGGACACGCGGCGCAAACTCATTGGCAATTAATTTCCCGTCTACTTCAAATAATTCCAGTGCCAACACGCCAACATAATCCAACGCTTCCATTAAACGCAAGATATAACTCTCGGCTTGCTGCTGCATGGGATCATTATCACAGCTTTCCGAAACACGCAGAATACCGTCGCGATGTAAATTCTGGGAGAGCGGATAAAAAACGGTAGCGCCGGAAACATTGCGTGCGGCAATGATGGACACTTCGCGGTTAAAGGGTACAAAGGCTTCGGCAACGCCTTGCACGCCCCCCAATTGCTCCCATGCAGGTTTTAAGTCGGCAACCGATTTGAGTAAGGATTGACCTTTGCCGTCATAACCCATCGTACAGCTCTTTAAAATGGCTGGCCAGCCAATCGTTGCCATTGCCTGTTCCAGACTCTCAAGACTGTCCACGGCGACATAAGACGAAACCGGAATGTCCAGATCATGAAGAAAAGCTTTTTCGATTAACCGATCCTGGGCAACTGCCAAGGCTTTGGGCGCAGGATGCACTTGGGTGTGTGAGGCAAGAAACTCAGCCACATCAGCAGGTACATTTTCAAACTCATAAGTCACAACATCTGCACGCTCTGCCAGTTGTGCGAGTAAACGCGGATCGTCATAGTCGCCGTGTAAATGCTCACCCAGACGGTTGGCACAGGCATCCTCCGAGGGATCAAGAAAAATAAAATCCACACCTAAGGGATAACCCGCCAACGCAATCATTCTGGCAAGCTGCCCTGCACCCAGTATACCGACTATCATAAAACTTCCTCTCGTGGATCAGAATGCGCAAGCACTGCTTCGGTCTGCTCGCTTCTAAACGCATTTAACGCGCTTCGATAATGCGTATGTTTATTGCTGATAATGGCGGCAGCCAGTAACGCCGCATTAATGGCACCCGCTTTACCAATCGCCAGTGTCCCTACCGGAATACCCGCCGGCATTTGCACGATGGATAATAATGAATCCATACCATTCAAAGCCTTGGACTGCACCGGAACACCCAAAACAGGAAGCGCTGTTTTCGCAGCGGTCATGCCCGGTAAATGTGCAGCACCACCTGCGCCCGCAATGATAACTTCCAGGCCTTTAAACTCCGCCGTTTCCGCGTATTCAAACAATTTATCAGGGGTTCTATGCGCCGAAACCACTTCAACTGTATGAGGAATGCCCAGACGCTCCAGTGTTTCAGCGGCAAAGCGCATAGTTTCCCAGTCAGAAGTCGAGCCCATGATGATGCCAACCAGTGCTGTCATATATTTTTCCTTGATAGTATCAGTACAATCTGGATAATTTAAAAGGCACGTAGTATGGCATAAATGACGTTAAGATGTTTTCTTAAGTTGCATAAGATTTTGGGGTTAACTGCCAAGTTGGGACAGTTTAAGGTCAAATCGTTCGCTGAGCGGAGTCGAAGCGGACAATTCGCTTCGACTCCGCTCAGCGAACGGTCTCTTTTGATGATTTATCATTACGTTAATCCTATTGACGGCTAAGCCTTTTTGCTTGTCCCATCTAAAGTGGATAGCCAATTTTGGCAAGTAAAAGGGCACGGGGGATGGTCTACAGAAAATCATTAGCTCGGTAACCGCTCATAACAGATAGCATCAAATTAACAGAACTAGAATGAGTCCCAATAAAATGATAAAGTTTGTCGCTTATTTACTAACAGCTTTAAGGTGCGGTTGGTAAACCTTGAGCCTTTTAACCCTTGCGATACAACCCATGAAAACACACACTATTACAAAAAACTTTTTTTTGGCTGTTTTGACCAGCCTTGTTATTGCGCTGTCAATGACCGGTTGCTCAAATGACAATGATAGCCCTAAGGCAAAACAGCCACCGGTTAAAGCCGCCTTTAACCCGTTTGATCACTCGCATGATGTCCCGGTGACTGATGTTCAAAAACATAAATTTGAGCACGATTTTGCTGCACAATGTGTCACCAGAGAATTGAAGAATTCAGTCAACATAGAAGAAGATAAAGAACATTTCTCTAAATCTTGCCTGTGTGTTGCAACTTACTTGATGAAAGATTTAACCGATGAGGAAGCTGAAAAATTTCTTACCGAGCATGAAAATCCACGGTCGTTACAAATAAAATACAACAGCGCAGTTTATCATTGCACGCAACAAAGTGCGGTAAAAGGCTTTAAAACTTTTGAAACACCCAAGCCCGAACCTAAAAAGGAGGAAGGCTTTTTCAACAAACTTTTTTAGTGTTTAAGTAAGGTGGCTCGCAATAGATAACCCCCGCCCTATCGTTCCCACGCTGGAGTGTACTTAGATATTACAGACCACGAAGACACGAAGTTCACGAAGAAAAACCAAAGAAAAATCTTCGTGTCTTCGTGGTGAAATGTCTTATGTTGATGTTTATGAGGCCGGAATAAGACCACTCACTTGAACTGGATGCCGGAAACGCTTATTCTCGCTTGCGCCCGAAAAGTCTTATTCCAGCCTACGCCTAAGCCGGCGTTAAAAAACAATAATTGTTTTTTCGGCCAAGTCTTTTAAAATCTGTAAACCGCCAGCAACAATAAGCTCAGGATTGGGATGATTGGATTCTTTGACTACCTGCTTTAAACAAGTTTCAGTCACCGGCTGTTCCTGTTCTTGAATGATTTCCAGCAGCCGGTAAGTGATTGGGGTAATTTCAATAAAATTAACATCATCTTCGCGGTTGCGGTAAACAATCAAAAAAGTCGGCTGTTCAGGCGGTTCTAAAGGTAAAAAAGCCGGGGATATTTTATGGACAGGATATTGATAAGCCAGCGGCCAGGCCAACGGTGATAAGGCGACAACCTGATTAAGCAGATTTTCCGGATTTGGATGACAGGCCGCCACGTCTTCCTTGGCGATGGATAAGGCCATTTCCACCCATTCATAATGCGCCAGTTCCAGCATAAAGGGAAAGTCCTCAGAGCTATCGCGTTCATTTTGCAAATAATCCAGAAACTCTTCCGGAATTTGTGAAAAATGCGGTGATTGGCACGGGTGTTTTGCGTAAAAGTCCTGAGCTAAAGCAAACCATTGCTGATCTTTTAATATTTTTCTTAAGACTGGAAAATTACCTGACAGAAATCCTTCGATATTATTAAAAAACAATTCCCTATACATCGCCATGCGCTGTCCGTTAACATCGGCAGGCAGCGGATTATTTTCCGGATCTCGGATATACGCCGCAAATTCAAGCTGTTTGCTTTTAAAATCAACACCTGTGCCGATATTAAGCGGTCTGTTTTTCATGCTGTTTTCCCCAGGCATTTTGCATCGTTCTGATGGTATTCACTTCTTTTAATAATTCGGGTAGGGCGGGAATATTAAAATCACGTTCCAACAGGGTTGGAAACACGCCATAAAGCTCGTAAGCCTTACCCAGCAATTTCCAGACCGGGTCAACAATATCGGCACCATGCGTATCAACCAGAAAATCCTCAGCTTCCACAAAATGTCCGGCAATATGAGCATAAGCAATACGCTGTGCCGGCATGGCTTTTAAAAAAGCCTCGGCATCGTAACCATGATTAACACTGTTGACGTAAATATTATTAATATCGATCAATACATCACAATCCGCTTCTTCAATAACCGCATTAAAAAAATCTATCTCCGCCATTTCCTGGCCGGGAGCTGCATAATAAGAGACATTTTCAATGGCTATTTTTTGCTCCAAAATATCCTGTACACGCTTGATGCGGGCAGCGACATGCGTAACCGCTTCTTCGGTAAACGGAATCGGCATTAGATCGTACAAATGGCCGTCTTTACTGCAATAACTCAAGTGTTCACTGTAAAGCTTCATTTGATGCTCGGCCATAAACTGTTTGACATCACGGACAAATTTTTCATCCAACGGGTCCGTACTGCCTATCGACAACGACAAACCATGACAAACAAAATCAAAGCGTTCAGTCATTGCGCGGAATTGTTTGCCAAATTTGCCGCCGATGGTAATCCAATTTTCTGGCGCGACTTCATAAAAACCGATTTCTTTCGGAGGCGTTTCAAACAACTGACTTAAAATAGGGCGACGCAAGCCTAAACCGGCACCCTGAACGAGATGTTGAGTTGTGTCCATAAGAACACCTGTGTGAGATTGGATAGAAACTGAAAGGCATGAAGTCATGCCTTCCGTAT
>CAIQND010000273.1 GCA_903873045.1 uncultured Methylococcaceae bacterium
AACTGTCCCGTCTTAAGTAAGTAGCCCAAAAATTCAAGTCCACTTTAAATCTATAGATATTAATATAAGTGGGCTTCCCTCTCTCTCATGGGAAAAGGGATACGTGGAAAATATAAACGCTTGATTCTATTTTCCACTCCTCCAGACTTCTCCAGCAGGAGAGGGAGCTGGGTGCTGTTGCACACGCATTGTATTTTTAATATAAATCAACCAGATTAAGCACTGTCTGTGTCTTTTAAAACTTGCTGGAATTATTGCCTTATGAAACTTTTAATAAAATTTATTTTGCTGTACGGACTTTTGTTTGCGTCCGCATACGCAGAAAATACCCCGCCATCAGCAGAAAAAGCCACTGCCAAGTCTCCCGCTCAACAAATGGACAGGGACTCGGTTTGTACCCGCTGTCACGATGAAAACGATAAGATGCCGGTTCTTACTATTTATCAAACCCCGCATGGCAATAAAGCGGATTCACGCACACCATCCTGTCAAGGGTGCCATGGCGAAAGTGAAAAACATCTAAGTGGTAGCAAGGGTAATTCTCCTGATGTTGTTTTTGGAATCAAGAAAGGTGCCTACTCGCCTAGCGATGCAAAAGACCAGAATACAGCCTGTCTAACTTGTCATGAAAAAGATCAAAATCGTACGCACTGGCAGGGTGGCGCTCACCAAGTTGCCGACGTAGCCTGTACCTCATGCCATGAAAGCCATGCCGCACATGACAAAGTACGCGACAAAAGGACGCAACCCGATGTCTGTTTTACCTGTCACACAGACCAAAAGGCGCAAGTTCGCAAGTTTTCTCATCACCCGATTGGTGAAGGCAAAGTCGCTTGTTCTGATTGCCATAACCCGCATGGTTCAGCCGGGCCAAAATTGCTTAAGAAAAATACGGTCACTGAAACCTGCTACACCTGCCATGCAGAAAAACGCGGACCTTATTTGTGGGAACATCAGCCGGTTACCGAGGATTGTGCTACATGCCATACCCCGCACGGTTCCAACATTACGCCGTTACTGAAGTCAAGGCCACCATTTTTGTGTGATGAGTGTCACGATGGTCCGCATGCCAGCCCAAATCCTGTTGCTGGAAATGCCGCAGGCATACAAGGCGGACTAACTAGCCCAACTCAGCCGAATGAGAGCTTTACTGGCCGTGCTTGTATGAATTGTCATAGCATGGTGCATGGATCGAATGATCCAGCCGGTGCCCTGTTGCAACGTTAAACTAAACTTGGAGACAATCATGAAAACTCAAAATGAAGAAGTGAAAGTCAGTATCCTGGCGTTGGCGGTGCGGTGCGCATTGCTGGCAATGGTTGCAATTCCGGTAGGCGCTTATGCTGATGATGAAGCGGATGCCTTAAAACGTCCTACCAATACGGTTGATTTTGGTGCCTTGTATTCCAGCCAAGATTCGGCCAAGTTCGGTGAATACAACGGATTGAACAAAGAGGGCGCTTATGGTCTTGGTGGCTTTGATGTGCGTGGAGGTAATGGCTATGATCAAAGTAAAAATAGTGCTCTGCGCTGGAAGCTGGGCGGGGCAAACTTGGGTACCACCTCCCGCTCACTCGACGGGTCGGTCAGCGATCAGGGTAAATGGAAATTAAACCTTGGCTACGATGAATTGCAGCACAACATCACGGATACTTATCAAACACCGTTGCAAGGTAGCCCGGGCGGGAATAATTTTACCTTACCCCAGAATTTTGGCACAATTAATGGTTCTGGAACTTCCAATCCTACTACAAGAACATTAACCAATACCCAGCTAGGTGCTTTCCAAACTGAACAAGAGCATACCACCCGCAGGAATGGTTCATTTGGTAGCTCATATACCTTCAGCCCGCAATTAAGTGCACAACTTGATTACAATCACCTTGACCAGTCAGGTGCCAAGCTCATCGGCACAGGGGCGCAGGGGGGGATTCCTCTTGTTGGTGGATTAAATCCACTCACTGGACGAGCCGAAGGCGTAAACATCCTCATGAACCCCACCAGTTATCAGACTGATAACGTCAATACAGCTCTTAACTGGATTGGCGGCAAGGCTCATCTAACCGCTGGTTACTATGGCTCGTTTTTCCATGATGATTATAACAGTCTGAGTTGGCAGAGTGCGCAGGCGACCGGTGGTACTGCGCCCAACCAGGCAAGCACTTGTACGGGTACAGGTTGTTTTGTAAACAACACCATGAGTACCGCACCCAGCAATACTCTGCATCAGGCGAACCTGAACGGTGGTTATGAATTTTCATCGACGACTAAACTGGCAGGCGGATTTTCTTACGGCTATAACACGCAAAACAATAGTTACGCACCGACCAACATACCGCAAGCCAGCGGAAATTCGTTTAACATGATGCAGGCAAATGGATTGCCGTCTTCATCCCTGAACGGCGTTGTTCAAACCACACACGGGGACTTAAAGTTGACCAATCAGAGCATCAAGGATCTAACCTTGAGCGCTGGGTTTAAATTCAATGAGCGTGACAATCGCACGGATTCGAGTTTATATAGATATAATAATATCGGTGGAAATACCAGTCAACTTACTCAAATCTACGACGGGGTTAATACGCCCTATAGCAACAGCAAGACACAATACGAAGCTGCTGCGGCTTACCGTTTGACCAAGGCGCAAAACCTGACTTTGGCTTATGAGCACGAGAACCTCAAACGTTGGTGTAATGGAGTGGTGGGCGGTGCCCAATGTGTTGCCAGTCCCACCAGTAACGAGGACAAAATTGGTTTAACCTACCGCTTAAAGGCGCTTGAAGATGTCAATTTTAACGCAGGTTACACTTACGCCAACCGCCGCGCAGACGCAGATAATAGCTATCTGGCTAATTCTGGAGATTATGGACAAACGACAGCAGTAGCTCATTCTGTCCTTAACGGGGGTAATTACTTGGGTTACGTCGCTTACCCCTACGCAAACCGCAACCAGAATTTGGGAAAAGTCGGCATCAATTGGCAGGTCACTCAAAAACTGGATGTGGGCGTGAATGGTCGTTATAGCTATGACCAATATGACGCGACGCTAGGCGTGCAGAATGGGCAGTCAGCGGGGGTCAATATTGATACGACATATAACTATACCGAAAATAGCAGTGTTTCTGCGTATTGGAGTTGGCAAAATGGGCAAAGAAATTTGCGCAGTGGCAACAATGGTTCTCAAATAGTGGCACCTACAAATATCTGGACTAATAAGCTAAACAATAACAGCAATACCCTCGGTCTTCTTGCCAGGCATGGTGGTTTGCTGAACGGCAAACTGGAAATCATTGGTGATGCTTCGTATGCGCTGGACGCATCAAGCTATTCAACACAAGTGCCCTATCTTGCCACATGCGGAAGCACCAACACGCTTACTTGTGGAACGTTGCCGGATATTAACAACAACTTACTCAGCCTGAAACTCACCGGTAATTATAAGGTTCTCAAAAATGGAAAGGTTTCTTTGACTTACCTCTACCAAAAATTGAATAGTACCGACTATTTTTATAACGGACAGCAGTTTGGTTTCACACCATACCGCGTTATGCCAACCGGTCTACAACCGCAGAATTACACGGCTAATGTAGTCGCTCTGACTTATAGTTACGCGTTTTAGGCGTAGGCCGGAATAAGACCACCCAAGCGTAGCGCGTGGTGGCGTTTCCGGCGCTCTCATACACCGTGCCGGAAACGCTTATTCTCGCTTGCGCTCGAAAAGCCTTATTCCGGTCTACGCAGTTTCTGGCACTCAATCTGCACATTGAATTCGGGAAAGTCAAGGTAAGAAAACTTGATAATCAAGTTATTTTTAAGACGGATTTAACACCGCTAACCAAGCTTCAACCAACCCTAGCTTTTTGCTAGGGTTGTCTTAACTATATAACTTTTAGGCGCACAAAAATGATCGGAACGAAGGATGATTTAACCTTAGGAACACTGTCTTTGACCTACCGGGTGTTGTTCACCGGATTTTTACTGGTGGTCGGTTTGGGTTTATGCATGGCGGGTGCCCAGATTATGCTCACGCATGGCAAGGCAGATGGCAAGGCAGGCTTGTCGATGGATGATATTGTTTACAGTTATTACGGCAACCGTTCAGGCTCCAAACTGGAAGCCGCCCTGACCGGTAAAATGAAGGATAAAGCGCCGGGAGACATTAATATTACCATGATTAAATGGGTGCGTGATGGAGCGCCGGTTGACCAGTGGAACACGGTAGGGCCTTTACTTGAGAAGCATTGCGCTAAATGTCATGATGATGAATCCGGTTTGCCGGAAGTCAGTAAACTTGAGGTTGCACAAAGTCTGGCCGAAGTCGATCATGGTGCCAGCATTGCCTCATTGACGCGTGTGTCGCATATTCATTTATTTGGCATTAGCTTTATTTTTCTGTTTGTCGGCGCCATTTTCGGCCTTGCAGAGTTTAATCAGTTCTGGAAACTGATCCTGATTTCAACGCCGTTTGCTTTTCTGGTGTTGGATGTTGCCTCCTGGTGGCTGACTAAGTTTTGGCCATCCTGCGCTTGGCTTACCATGATTGGCGGTTTAGGTTATAGCTTGGCTGCCATGGTTATGTTTGCCACCTCCTTTGCGCAAATGTGGTTGCCGCGCTGGACCCAAAAATAAAGACCTCAATGTGCGTTCGCGTGTTCCCAAGTTGGAGTTCTCGTCGTTATACATAAGTATATGAGGACACCCAAAGCTCGTTATTCCTGCCGAGATTGGGAATGCGCCTATAGGAGGTCAGGCTTTGCCTGACAGTCAGGCAGAGCCTGACCTCCATGAGTTGCACAGGCTTCCAAACTCCGACAGGCACTTGTGTATAACGATGATGGTTGGAGCTTGGGAAAAAACGGACGCGTTAGAAAAACCAATAATTTTAATTAACAGAGATTTATATCTATGGCTTTACCACCCCTTACCAACCGTGAACAAGTTCGAGAATCCGCTTTTAGCCTTGTGTGGTCTGAACAACTGAATGATGCTTTTAAGAACATTGCCCCGTATTACGATCGTGGCAA
>CAIQND010000274.1 GCA_903873045.1 uncultured Methylococcaceae bacterium
CTTTGGCGGAGGTGCCGTTGTCCAGATAGACATCCGGCCCCTGTTTTTTAACAACGTTTAAGGTATTAATTTTACCGATATTTAACATGGCAATACTCAACTGGTAATGATGAAACGCACAGCGTCCAAGCGTAAATGGGCAACACGTTTTTTCTGTCCGATCATCCAGGCACATGTATGTGGATGCAGGATCCTATTTAAGCTTCAAAACACCTGGCACAAACTATCTATGACTCTGGATTCCAGCTTCTCCCAGGCAACAATCCCTGATCGAGGCAGGCTCTACCGGAATAATGAGGTTTTTGGTGCTGGCTGAAACATGACATTTTCATCAGTATCCAGCAAATTTAGCATTTGATTCCACACCGCATTGAATAACTCCTCATGGAAAATCAACCGTACAGAATGAAAATTTTGTGAAGTACCAACTATCAAAACTATTCGAAGTATTGTATATCGAATCAGTTAAGCTATAGCTTACTATTGTGCGAGGGTGATAAAATACCAATATATCTTAATTTTAAATTATTTTGAATGAAAATTGATGCTGTTGATTTGTTTTGTGGTGCTGGTGGGCTTACTCATGGTTTTGAAATGGCAGGTATTAATGTTATTTCTGGTTATGATATTGATGCCGCATGTCGCTATCCCTATGAGAAAAATAATCATGCAAAGTTTGTCGCCAAGAATGTTATTGATATTGACGCAGACTTGATTAATAAGAATTACAGGTTAAATTCTATTAAATTGTTAGCCGGTTGTGCACCCTGCCAGCCTTTTTCAAACTACCGCCAAGGGAAAGTTAAAGATCAGCGGTGGGAGTTACTGAATAGTTTCGCACGTTTAATCATGGAAACTCAGCCCGATCTTGTTTCAATGGAAAACGTTCCTGAGTTAGTGCGACATCAAGTCTATTCTGATTTTGTAATGTTATTAGAAAAACAAAATTATTATATTTCCAGCTCAGTTGTTTTTTGCCCAGACTATGGAATTCCTCAGAGTCGCAAACGGTTAGTATTGCTTGCTTCAAAATTAGGAAAGATTAAATTAATTGAGCCAACACATAAAAAAGAGTTATACCTTACTATAAAGGATGTATTAATGGACTTGCCACCGCTTGAAGCGGGTGAAGCCAATTGCAATGACCCTTTGCACAAAGCAAGTGGTTTGACTGATATTAATTTACAACGTATTAAAGCCTCAAAACAGAATGGAAGCTGGCGCGACTGGCCTGAAGAATTGAAGGCTCCCTGCCATCAGCGAGCATCGGGACAAAAATACGTTGCTGTCTATGGGCGAATGAGTTGGGATAGTCCGGCACCAACCATTACTACTCAATGTTATAACTATGGTAGTGGACGTTTTGGGCATCCTGTGCAAAATAGAGCAATCACCTTGCGTGAAGCAGCTCTATTGCAATCATTTCCACCTAATTATCAGTTTATTAATCCAGAGGCAACGCGAGTTAATCAATCTGAGATAGCTAGATTAATTGGTAATGCCGTTCCTGTGAAACTAGGTGAGGCTATAGGAAAAACATTTGTTAGTCATGTTGCTCATTTAGATAGTTTTGTGCATTAACATAATCAGCAATGTGTGTAGTAATTTTATCTAAATAAGCAATTATCTCTTTGGCAAATTCGTTAAGGTCTGAAATTGCATAGTTTTTACCTATTTCAGCAAAAGAATCATTGCCATGCGCTAAATCGTTTCTTTTGTTCTTAATTGTTTTTAAGTTTTCACCGTGTTTGGTCTTTTTATAATCTGTGTCAGTAATAAAGCCATATATTTTGGCTTGTTCTGTTACTTCATGATGATCTATGTTTCCAGAAAATAGATTTTTCTTATTGAAAGTCGCTCGCGTTAATTGCTTTGAAATTGATAAGGTTGTATTTTTTAACAAATTTTCTATGTCTATTTTTTCTGATTTAGCCCTTTTCAATATCTCTTTTCTTATTGTTTCTTTTAGTTGATTGAATTCGACTGCTTTTTCATCCATTTTGTCATGAATATGTGCGATTGATTCTCTCATTGTCGCTTCAGTTAGGTTATACAGCAACAAAAATACCATACCCTTTAGGGTACTCTTTAAAGTTACGTCGATCTTATGAATTCCTCTTGTGTCATTAATAATATATTTAGTATCTTCAATGAAAATAAGCAGATCAATATAATTGTCTATTTCTTTTGCCCGAATGTTTAAATCTTCCCTTATCAAATTCATTTAATTACCTAATAATTGGTCGCGTACATATTCAATTCGCGCTATAACTTTAGGTTTGCTATTGGATGCATCTGAAGTGGTATGTTTTTTAAAATCATTGCTATCTAGCCATTCCATGTTGCTAGGAACAAGATTAGGATTTATTCTTAAAGCTAATGCTGTACCTACCGAAATAGCTTCAAATCGAACTCTATACGTTTCTTTAGCATTCTCTGTTTTTTTAAATCCATTAGGAAAATAGGCGTGCACAAACTCAAGAACTTTCTCGAATTCATCGATCATCTTTTGAATAGTTTCAGAGTCAAGAATTTTATTGGGTTTATTAATATTATCAATATCTACATTATCTTTAGTAAAATTATTTTCCATATAGTCATCCAAAAATTCACGAACAGAATGTTGGAAATTTTTATAGTTATCTAAATAAGCAAAGAATCGTAGAGTGAACTCCATACGCTCATCTCTTTTTTCTTTGCTCTCTGACATCGGGGCAATCTCTTTAAACAATGTATGTTGTGAACAAGGTTTTATGACTTGCTTATATAATGGCGTACTGCCTAGTTCTGATCCCTTTCTTATTTCCATCGCCTTAAGAACATCACTACCCGTATTAATACGTTCAAAAAGGTCACGCCTTGTATCTTCATTACATTGTTGACTAAGTTCAATAATACGAATAGGAATTCGATTAAATCGGCGTTGTCTTGATAATGGCAAATCTTCAAATCGAAATCCATTAAGTTCAGTAAGCAGCTTTAGCTCAGTTAATTTTAATTCATTGGATAGAAAAGCATGTAAAGTGCGAATACGTTGCGAACCATCGACTATTTCAGTTCGTCCGTCATATTCTGGATCATCAGAAGCAACATCAGCAATAAAAATATAAGGAATGGGAAGCCCAATCAGTAGAGATTCAATTAGCTTGGATTTAAGCTTCTCAGACCAAATAAAATCTCGTTGATAGTCAGGTATAAATAACTCATTCTGATCTTTATCAATATCCTTAAAGTATTTCTGAACAATTAGCTCAACAGTATATTCTTTAGTTTGAAAGTCTACGTCTTTTTGATGTTTTCTAATTTGTTCTTCAGCTTTCGCTTTAACAGCCTCTATCTTCGAAATAATTGGTGCTGTTGCTGAAGTGCCAGCTTCTTCTAATTTATTTTTTAGATCAGTTATGGTGGTCATAAGTTTTTGCAACCGTTTGTATGAATAAGTTGAATTTATTGGGTCGAAAACAAGCTAAGATACGATTGAAAGAGTCGCCAATAGAGCTTCTGTAGTTAGATTGAGAAAGGGCGCTACTTAGCTGGAGCCTGCGTTGTGAACTTTTGGTGTCTCGTTGAAAATAACATCGCAAAGGCGAGCTTTATCAAACCAACGTAATCCCATTCTTATCAATGCTAATCAACTGTTTTTTATACAACGCGCCAATGGCTTGTTTAAAGACTTTTTTACTGACGCCAAAGGTGGCATAAATCGCTTCGGGCGGGCTTTTGTCGCTTAACATCAGCGTCCCATTGTTGGCTTTTAGTTTGTTTAAGATGTCATCGGTTAGCGATACCACTTTGCCGTAGCCGGGTTGATTAAGATTAAGATCAATTTTGCCATCTTCTCTTATTTGTTTAATGTAACCGTCCAGCTTTTGGCCTCTTTTGAGTGGCTGAAACAGTTCATTTTGATACAGCAAGCCCCAGTGGGTATGATTAACGATGGCTTTAAAACCCAGTTCGGTTTTATCGGC
>CAIQND010000275.1 GCA_903873045.1 uncultured Methylococcaceae bacterium
CCGTTTTTACGGGCGGTCTCAAGTACCAGGTCGGTTTTGGTATCTTCAACAAAGGCAATAATTAATTTGAAATGCATGGTTTTCCTCAGGATTTTGATGAGCGACTGCGGTTACCAAGCCAATGTGCAAGTTGCGCATAACCCAGAACCGCAATGATAGGGAACAAACTGGCAAAGGCGATTAAACCAAAACCATCCAGTAACGGGTTTCGCTCCGGTACTGCCTCGGCCAGACCCAGGCCCAAGGCAGTCACCAGTGGCACGGTAACGGTCGAGGTTGTTACCCCGCCAGAATCATAAGCCAGGCCAATAATCATTTTAGGTGCAAAAAAAGTTTGTATCAGCACGACAACATAACCCGAGATTATAAAATAATAAAGTTCGATACCCGTAACGATCCTGAAAGCGCCTAAAGCGATACCAAAAGCAACACCGATGGAAACTGCAATACGTAAACCCCAGGCATGAATAGTGCCCCCTGAAATTTGCTCGGCTTTAAGGGCGACAGCGAGTAAAGAGGGTTCTGCAAGGGTCGTTGCAAAACCAATACTGGCGGCAAAGACATAAACCCAACTATAAGCTTGCCAGGACAGCGGTTGTTGATTAGGGTTAAAACCGAGAAATTCAGCCGAGGTCAGTTGGGTGGCCATCAATTTCCCCAGCGGGAACAAGGCCATTTCCAGACCTTCCAGAAAGAAGGCAATGCCCAATAACACATACAAAAAACCGACGAGGGTTTTTTTGGGGTGGGCCAAGGGCTTGCGAATGACCAATAACTGAAAGCCAATGATAATACCGGCGATAGGGAGAATATCCCGGCAGGTCGCCAACAGTGACAGCGCAAAATGAATTGACCAAGCGATCATAAAAGAATCCCGTAAGCCATTACGAAAATCATCGGTGTCAAAGATGCAAAAGCGATCAGTCCAAAACCGTCAATCATCGGATTACGACCTTTAATGGCCGTGGCGAGTCCTACACCCAGCGCCGTTACCAGCGGAACGGTAATCGTTGAGGTAGTGACGCCGCCCGAATCATAAGCGATCCCGATGATCTCGGCGGGTGCAAACGGCGTTAGAATGAGTACGCCACAATAGCCGCCAATAATTAAATAATACAAAGGCCAGCCCCGGATGATTCTTAACACGCCGATTACGATGGCAAAACCAACGGACAGGGCAACCGTAATACGCAGTCCCAAAGCATAACTATCCCTAGCTCCTTCGGTTTGCTCGATGATATTGCCTTTACTGGCTATGTTTGCCGCTTCCTTGGCAATGGCAATCAGTGCCGGTTCGGCGACGGTTGTACCAAAGCCCAAACAGAAGGCAAACGTCAGTAGCCAGAATAAACTGCCTTTTTTGGCAAAGGCATAAGCCATTGCCTCACCCAGAGGGAAAAGACTTTGTTCCAGTCCCTGAATAAAAAGGGTAAGGCCAAGAATAACAAAAAGCGTACCGATAATTAAACGGGTAACATCAGGTATCGGTTGACCAATTATCAGCACCTGAAAAATCAAAACAACAGCAAGTATGGGCAACAGATCAAGAAAACTACTGAATAATTGCTTAATAAAACGGATCTCTAACATCTATAGGCCAATTTTTTGAATATACCTTGATTGTATAGTAAAGCAGTGCCTTAAAGCTACCCGGTTAATGAAATGCTTTAAAAATGGAGCCGGTTTTTGTGGCTAATTGATGCTCAATAATGTTAGGTCGAAAGCACCATAACCCAATAATCCTTTCAATGCAGCGTTAAGGAATGAGTATGAAATAATGTAACCCAGTAACATCTACCTCCCCCTTTGTAAAATGGGGGTTAGGGGGGGGGAAATTAAAGTTGCTCAAGTTATTTCGTGCTCGTTCCTAAGCGAGTTTTCACTCATGCAGTAACCTGACGAAATAAAAGCGGTAATCAATAACTTTGTAGTAACTTTTAGATTTTTTACTGAAAAGCAGGGGGCTGTAAATGTTACTGCATAAATTGTCGACTGTTACTGCTTTGGGTTGTTCGTTGGGCAATAAAAAACCCGCTAAGCTTTACGGCTTGCGGGTTTTTGTACGTCTTTGAAGCTGTTTGAATTCACCCGTGGAGGTTGCGGGCGGAATCGAACCGCCGTAGATGGCTTTGCAGGCCACTGCATAACCATTTTGCTACGCAACCATAAAGGTGAAATAGAAAAGCCGTGATAAATCACGGCTTTTCATTTATATATTGGAGCGGGAAACGAGATTCGAACTCGCGACCCCAACCTTGGCAAGGTTGTGCTCTACCACTGAGCTATTCCCGCTTTGAATTTATTTGGCTATTATAAGGATTTTTAAAATCCTGTCAAACTTTATTTTCATTGAACGTCAATTGCCAAGGCCCAAGCTTCGTTGCCTTTACAGTTACCGTCTTCGATTCTGACTTTAGCGTAGGTTTTTTGCTTGCCATAAGCATCTGCAAATTCCAGTACGGAAACAGGGGTGCCTTGAGCTATATGCTGGCAAACGCTGGACCTATCTTTTTCTTCAGTATCATCATAAGCCGCTATAGTGCCAGGTGTTGCTACCAAACGAACCGTTGCCGCTACGTCATAAGCATTGGCACTTTTCAATACATAGCGTTGACCTATAGCAAGATCTTTAAGCGCCGGCCCGGAGATAACCGGCTTGACACCGTCATCGCCGCCCATTGTCATCAGTAAAACAAGCAGGACGGCTACTCCGCTAAGACTACCAAAAAATACTTTTGGATTGGACTCTTTCAAGCTCAAGAAAGAAGACACCATATCGCCGACAGCGCCTGTTGCCGGCTCTACGGGTTGCGTAGCATTTTCTTGTGGTTGAACATTTTCTTCTGGTTTGGCGTTTTCTTCATTACTCATTTCTCATCCTCACATTAGTGTAATTTTATTTATTATATTGATGAATCA
>CAIQND010000276.1 GCA_903873045.1 uncultured Methylococcaceae bacterium
GGATTCCGGATATTATAAGATTGCTCATAGTTAAACTCTTGGGTTGATAATGAAATGTAGTGAATTTCAATTATATCCGAATATACTCGGGAGTTTAACTTTATTTTATGCATCTATCTTACTGTTATTAAATGAATAATGCTGTTTAAGGTAGCAGTATTAGAGTATGAGGCAGTAAGTTGGCATTATGCGGCTTTGCGTATTTTTATGAAGCGGCAGGAGTTGTTACCTCACAATATGTTGATGAATTTAATGAGGAACATAAAAACACTTTAGGTGATTTTCGGAGAATATTTTACCCATTAAAAGTAGGATTTTCCCAATCAAGAAAACGATTGGATTCGTCTAATATACATTTTCAGAAATTAAACTTCCAACTTCGCCAATTAAAAATATTTAAAATCAATGTCTTTCGTGGTGTTACTTGGAAGTTATTTATCTGAAAGTCTATAGGTAAGTTCTTTCTCAGAAATCACTTTATTGTGACATTTAACAAAAAAAATTTTGTTGGAGTAGAAAAGTTTTCCATTCAAGCTTTAACTCCTAAAGAGTTTTTACAAAGAACAGGTGATTTATCATGACTCAATTAAATATAAGCATTCCCGATTCAATATATAAAAGTGTCCAGGCATTGGCTACTCAAGAAGATATATCGATTGATCAATTTGTAGCCTTGGCATTAGGCGAGAAAATGTCTGCGTTAATGACTGAAGATTATTTATTACAGAGAGCTAAACGCGGGCAGCGTGATAAATTTTTAGCGGTATTGGCTACCGCTCCCGATGTTGATCCTATTGAAGATGATTGGCTTGGCAATCGCACTTAGCCAGGTCGGGCACATGCTTTTCGTGCCCGACATTTCCACAACGGAATATGTTAATGGTAATGGTCAACATGTCGATATTTTGTATCTACTTTAAAAAGCCGGGTAAATTGAATGTTAGCAATAATTAAGTAGTTAATTTTAAAGTATTTTATTTTTTACATACCAAGTTTTACCCGAGGATTTAAAGTGGATACGATATTTTGCTTTTATCCGTTGAAAATGTTGGGCAGCGAAAAGCTGTTGCCCAACTTACATTATAGAGCCATGTAGAAATAAAGCGACATTCGCCCACCCTCACCCCAGCCCTCTCCCGGAGGGAGAGGGAGCTTTATGTTGCTTTACTTCTAAGCCACTCTATACTGTTTTTGTAAAATGGCACGCGATGTGTGCCCTGCATAACTTAAATAATAAAAGTACCTAGACGTGATGAGGCGGTTATGGCGTATAACAAAAACCAACAAAATCTGGAAAAAGTAAATAAACGCCAGCAGATAGACCGGCAAGACTTTATTCGGCGACAAACATCAGCAAAAATCAAAGAATTTGACTGGAGCGATGACAAGCTGGGTATTCGCCGTGAAGATGTTAATGTGTTTAAGGCGACAGCGAGGGCGTTTAACCATATTATTCTGGTACGAGATACTAATTTTTATTCCTTACAATATATAGGTAATAAAAATTTTTATCCTAAGTCAATGGATTGTAAAGTAAAAACAGCTGACTGTGATGTCTCTATACCTTTCGCATCACGAAATATTTTCTCAAAAACGGCAGGCTTGGTGGTTGATCCAACTATTGTCGGTCATAAGGCATTTAAAGATAGTAAATTCGAAAAAGTAATGGAGGCTTGGAATGATTTTATCAAGGATAAAACACTTGACGAAAAAAAGACCAAAATTTTTCGTCGTAGAGGCGCTTCTTCAGGATTCTTTTCTGTAGATTTAAATATACACAGCGATTATTACGGTTGTTTAATGATTTCCAGGTCTAATGATCTTGAACGACGCATCGTTGATGGTCGAACAATCGCAACCAATGAAGGTTCTCGCAAGTTTGATGAAACAGCGATGCAAGCTAATTCAGCGTGGCGAAGTGCTAATGTCTGGGATGATAATATTCACGAGTACAAAACACGGATGCAATATATTCATGGTGATTATGATCTATATGCTTTGCTGAATTTAGATAATATTAATCAAGCGACTATCACTGAGACAATAAATGGTACGGAAAACTTTTGTAGTCGATCACTTCCTGAAATTCAGGATTTCATCAATCGTGGCATAGGCTGTCCTATGATTCAGCACGGTGATCAGTTTCGATATAAACACCAGGGCGATAAATTGTATGCTTTTTATCCGACAGGTGATACTTATGTGATTGAGGAGTCAGGAAAAACTATAAAAGAAATATTTAGCATTTTGTATGGGGTTCTTTAATTAAATTCCATATAAGGTCGGGCATCGCTTTTTGTGCCCGACATTTCTACATTGGAATATATTAATGGCTTTGGATAATGTCTCGATATTTAGTTTTTGTCCGTTGATAATGTTGGGCAACGAAAAGCTGTTGCCCAACCTACATAACAACATAATTAATTCGCCCTGTTAACTATGAATTTTTTAATAGGGGATTCGTCATTTGGAGTATGAAATTTAATGAGTGTCGTAATTGATAAAAATAAACTTTCAAGTATGTTAGGGTTATTAACTGTCCCACCAAGTTATAACGATTATGCAGAAGCTATCATTCCTTATTTGCTAGATAATTGGCTTGTTGGTTATAGATCGAATTTTATAGACCATGAAATTGTACAAGTTGATTGTGGTGGTTTTCAGTATTTGTTTGATGTGATAAATGAAAGACTTATTTCTGCTTGGGGGGTAAGTTACGGAAAAAATACTGATCCACGTCCTGCTAGTCGTATGAAAGGTCATCCACTTTCAAATGGCCCCTTGTATCACCGTGGTCATGCAATACCTCATACACTAGGCGGGGGAGTTGATATAAATCTCGTGCCGCAATTGGGATCCATTAATATTGGAGATTTTCGGTTGCTTGAAAAACGCGCGGTAAAAACAAAAGGATCACTATATTTTAGCCATTGGGTATATTCTTCTGGTTCAAATCAAACACCTCAATATGTAGAACAAGGTTTTTTATATCCAGGTCAGTTTATTGAGATTAAAAACTATAGTAATTAGGCATGTCGGGCACATGCTTTTCGTGCCCGACATTTCCACAACGGAATATGTTAATGGTGTGGGGCAATGTATCGATATTTCGTTTTTGTCCGTTGATAATGTTGGAATAACTGGGGTCAGAGTAAACTTAAATATTTGGCTGCGTGGATAACTTCATGTTTGTTGCTATTAATTTAGGAAAACAAAATACGCCTCGGTTAGCAAGTGCAGTGTAAATAAAGTAGATATTATGCTTTTGTCTGTTGAAAATGTTGGGCAACGATAAAGCTGTTACCCAACCTAAATAACTGGGGTCAGAGTAAAGTTAAATATAAGCTTACTCTGACCCCAGTTATTCCATTCTTTCTCATTGATGATTGTGATTTATAGAGGATTGGTCGTATCTTTTCTTGGCCGACATTTCGACTGGTTTTAAAAAAACGTAAGATTTTTTTAGTTTATGATAAAAATAATGTGGTATCAAATATGTCAAGTTACGACGAAAAATTTAAGGCACTTAATGTATGTTCGGGGTTACCAGTAGCTGTAAATTCATTGGATACACTTAATAGGATAGGTAGATTTGTACAAATAGGGGAATATGATGCTTATCGACTAACGAGTTTTTCTAATAATCCGATTAGTTCTACTTTGGCTGAATTTTTTTCTATTAACAATCATATTTGGATTAGTCCGGAGATAGTCCATGAACCTCCATGGAACAAATCAGGATTTTTTAAAAATCTAGGGAGTGATCTTGGGCACTTACATTCAAAAGCGGTAGCAAAAAATGAAAAGTATAAGTATGTTTTACTTTATAGTTGTGAACGAGGAGCTAATAGAAGTTGCTGCAAATGAAGAATCTGTTAGAAGTCAGAATGCTGATTTAAAAAGATCTGAAAAACAACCTATTCTTATAGCAGATGAGCTTCATTGGAGGAAGTTGTGGGGCGTGACACAAAAAAAGCTAAAGTCGGTGGAATGAAAGGTTATATCCAAGTAGCCCGTAGCTCGCAATAACTGCGCAATTCCTAATAACTGGGGACAGAGAGTATATTCCAATAGATAAATGAGTCTGAAAAAGGGAAGAATAAATTCTTATAACTCAGCGGCTTTTTAGGTCTCATTCATTAATTGTTTTAAATAATTTTGTAATAACTGGGGTCAGTAATAACTGGGGTCAGAGTAAACTTAAATATTTGGTGTCCTATAATCTGACATCTGAAACAATTTATGTTTTGCAAACAAACTGGATTGCCTTAAGGTAAGAAAAACAATCGAAAAGGGAAATGAATTTAAGTTTACTCTGACCCCACCAGTTCCTTATTCTTAAATACAGAACTTGGTAAAATCAATTTATCAGGCTGGCCTGCTAATGGCATAAAACCAAAATGGGTATAAAAGTTAGTTGCCGTATTATCTTTTGCATCAACAACAATTCCAACGACTGCCAAGGTCTTGCTTGCCATTATAACTTTCTGACAGGCATCAGCTAATAGAATTGAACCTAAACCTTTTCTATGGAAGCAAGTGCTAACA
>CAIQND010000277.1 GCA_903873045.1 uncultured Methylococcaceae bacterium
GGTTTCAGGCTTGGGCTCCAAAGTGGGCTTTGATGCGACCAATAAATGGCCCGGCGAAACCACTCGGGAATGGGGCAGAACCATTGTAATGTCGCCGGAAGTGATTAAAAAAGTCGATGAGATGTGGGATAAGTTGTTTTAGCTTTCTAACCAATCACTCCCACCTAAATATCTTATAGACTTTCAGATAAATAACTTCCAAGTAACACCAAGAAAATCATTGATTTTAAAGGTTTTTAATTGGTAAAGTTGGAAATTTAATATCTGAAAGTCTATAGGAGGTGGCAGCAGAATTTATTCGAAAAGGTATTTTTCATCCGCCCAACGCCGCGTAGTTCAAAAAAGTAGACTGGTAGTCGACATTTTGAATTACTGGTTAATCGTATTCTTATGTTTCTTAAAATGAAAATCCATTTCGGATAATGGATATTTTTCGGCTTGTTCATACATTTTAGAAAGAAGTACCTTACGTTTTTTTTCAGTCTGGCTTAATGTAACAAATCGTTCTCTTAACGCGTTGATATGCTTAAAAATACTCTGCATTAAGATTAATAAAAGAAAAGTTGTTGTAACTGTAAAACTGAAAAAAATACCCATAAAAACTTGTACATCGATATCTATAAAAATATGTACTTGTGGATGATGTATAGCTACTAATCCGCAAATAAAAATGATTAATCCGCAAAATATAGAAAAAGGAATAATTGATTCTAAACTCGACCTAAGGATTAATACTTGCTTGTTAATTAGCGCAGCATCACGCTCTTGGAGATCATCCACCTTATCAAATGTGCTCAATCTGCTTAAGCCATATCCACTATAACCAGACGTAACGGCTGATAAAATAGGAATTAAATATGTTGCTTTTTCTACAACATCTTTAATCATGCCATCTATTGTAAAGCAAAACCATAGCATAGCTAAAAACACCAAAACTGATGCCGTCACAATACCAATACTATGATTCATTACTTTATTAAACATAATTAATCAGGGTCAATTAATCCCATCTCCAAATTATCAGCTAGCCATTCGTGCATTCTTTCAAAAGCACTTTTTGGCATTACAATGCCGTTATGTGATTCAATATTTTTAAATGATTTTATTTGAAGCTCAGAACCCAAAATAGTTCCAGCACCTTTTAGTTCAATTTTAATATCATCGTCACCTACATGGCGTAAGGCTTGGGTTAGTTTGTTTAAAAGATCCTGAGAATCGTTATCGGTTTGACGCTTGTAAGTCACCTCAACAAACACTTCAAGATTTGAATCCTCCTGAATTTCATCAAAGGTAATATCATCTAAACGATGTGGAGCGATTAACCTGAGAATATCCAAACCTTCCCCCATAGGTCTGAAACGCTTTTTTACGCTGGTGACGTTGTTGTTTATTACTTCTTCAAATGTACTGTATAAAGGTGTTCCAATCTTTACTGATTTTACCGTTGCTTGTTCCAATTTTTCTTTAGTAATTTTAGGGGCATAATTGTTGAGAAAAACATTATTTTCTTCAGTAATTACCCCCGCTTTTTTTAAAAGCCAATTTATATAATCTTCAAATTCTCTACTCTTTAAAGCCATTGATTGTAATAAAACAACATGATTATCCTGTACACCATAATATAAAATGGACTCAAGAAATTCTCGACGCCTACCATCTATTGTTTGTGGTGGTGCAATCTGTTCAACATCAACTTCGTCAGCGGACTTATCAATTGTTAATGTTTGTTTATTAACGCCACCAGCATATAGAACCAAACTACCGAATTCCATCCCTAAGGCACTACGGTGGGTGTTAATAAATCGACGAAAACCCGTATCTTCGTTCTCTTCTTTTGTTTTATCCTCAATAATACTAAAACGATCCCCTACACTATTTAATTTTCTCAACGCTTCTTCAAGCAGTCCTTGTAAAGTGCCGTTATCAATAGGCATAAATAATTGGGATTTACGGTAGTGCAGTAACTTCCTTTTTGTTTCCATGACAATACCTGGTTCGTTAATTATGACAATTCTATATCTAAGTGCTCAGTATACATTTAACGTAAATTTTGTCCAAATGTACTTCAAATTTCGTAACCCGCAAGGCAGATTTCGCTCTAGGAGTCTGTCTGACTTATAACTATCTGAATAAAAATGATTTTTGTTTTAACGGTTATCGAATTTCATAATAGTTACACGTCTCTGACGCTAGAATTAATGAATTTAACGGGTCTTCTGACTTTGGCGTGATCCAGTAATATCAAAACAATCAAATGGTTATGAGATATTTTTAAAATCTGTGGATATGGATTGTAACCATTTTTTAGCACCTAAAATGCTATACCAAGGGGAGGTATTTATTAATTCTA
>CAIQND010000278.1 GCA_903873045.1 uncultured Methylococcaceae bacterium
AAAAATACCCGTTGCTGATTATGCCAAACATAACAAGCAAAGCCAATCCTGGATGATTCCGTCAGGCTGTAATAAAAGTTAGTGCGATCAAACCCAAATATTTTTTGACAAAACAAGACAACCGGTCATATCATTGAGTTATGCCTAGAATATCAAAAAAACTAACCAATCGAGAAAACCTGTTAAAACAAGGGGTAACTTTGCTGATGCAGCAAGGTTATCACGGTACAGGGCTGAAAGAAATTCTGGATGCCGTGCAAATTCCAAAAGGTTCTTTCTACAACTATTTTGGCAGCAAAGAGAATTTTGCTGCGGAAGCCATTCAGCACTATATAAATCCTTTCATAGATCAATTAAGTGGCCATTTACAAAATCCGGATCATGATGCCCTCAGTGCTTTGCTGTGTTATTTTAATGAACTGATTACAGAATTGGAAAAAGCCGATTATAAAGGCGGTTGTTTATTAGGCAATTTAATGGGCGAAATGGGTGATACCAGTGAACTTTGTAAAGCATCCTTGCAAACGGCGGTTCATCGTTATCGGGACTTATTGCAAACAGGCTTAATTACGGCACAACGAGAAGGGACGGTAAGAACCGACAAATCAGCAGAAGAAATGGCTGATTTATTGGTTAATATGTGGCAAGGTGCTTTATTAAGAATGAAAATTGAACAATCCTCCACACCGATTAAGCAATGCTGCGAAAATTTATTGGGTGATTTTTTTAAAGCCTGATACTATTATAATTTTTAAAGACGACCAGTCGTTTTAATTTAACCCAGGAGACATTACCATGCCAAAATATATTATCGAACGTGAAATTCCCGGTGCAGGCGCATTAACCGCACAGGATCTGCAAGGCATATCGCAAAAATCATGCGGTGTTCTTAAGGACATGGGGCCAAAAATTCAGTGGGTAGAAAGCTATGTAACAGACGATAAAGTCTACTGTGTTTATATTGCACCCGATGAAGCAACTGTAAAAGCCCATGCTGAACAGGGCGGATTTCCTGCCAATCGTATTTCCGAAATAAAAACAATGATTGACCCGACCACAGCTGAAGCTTAATCGCTATCAAGTCAAGGAGATATTTTATGCAAGTAACGTGGGATCAGAACAAATGCAGTCATGCCGGTGTTTGTGTTAAATCACTGCCCGATGTTTTCAAGGTGGTGGAGGGAGAATTCGTTATCGATATCACCCAGGCAACTGAAGAAGAGATCGTTGCTGTCGTTAAACAGTGCCCTTCAGGTGCGCTACAAGTTTTAAAATAATCTGTCATGTACGCATTCCCATGCCACTGTGTTGGGAATGCTTTTACAACGTCATACTGACCCTAAGTGGATTCCATGAAATTAGAAACAATAGCCGTACACGGTGGTTACAGCCCCGACCCAACCACCAAAGCAGTGGCAGTACCTATTTATCAAACCACCTCTTACGCCTTTGACGACACCCAGCATGGTGCCGATTTATTCGACCTGAAAGTGGCCGGCAATATTTACACCCGCATCATGAATCCAACGACTGATGTACTGGAAAAGCGGGTAGCCGAACTGGAAGGTGGTCTGGCCGGACTGGCGGTAGCATCGGGTATGGCAGCCATTACCTATGCCGTCATGACCATTGCCGAAGCTGGCGATAACATCATTTCTGCGGCCACTTTGTATGGTGGTACTTACAATCTGTTTGCCCACACTTTGCCGCAATACGGCATTAATGTACGTTTTGCAGACTATCGTGACCCGGCTGCTTTCGAGCAATTGATCGACGACAAAACCAAGGCTATATTCTGCGAATCGGTCGGCAATCCACTGGGCAACATTACTGATTTTGAAGTCCTGGCTGACATTGCCCACCGTCACGGCATACCCTTAATTGTGGATAACACCGTGCCGTCTCCGTATCTGTGCCGACCGATTGAACACGGTGCCGATATTGTCGTGCATTCACTAACGAAATATCTGGGCGGTCATGGCAATAGCATTGGCGGGGTGATTGTTGATAGCGGCAAATTTCCTTGGGCTGAACATAAAGACCGTTTTCGTCGTCTTAACGAGCCGGATGTTTCCTATCATGGCGTGGTTTACACCGAAGCCTTGGGAGCGGCCGCCTATATTGGACGGGCACGCGTCGTTCCGCTGCGTAATACCGGCGCGGCCATTTCACCGTTTAACTCTTTTTTAATTCTCCAAGGCATTGAAACACTTGCGCTGCGCATGGACAGGATTTGTGACAACACTGTCAAAGTCGCGCAATTTCTGCAAAACCACAGCAAAGTGGCGTGGGTTAATTATGCAGGACTTGATGACCATCCAGACAAATCGCTGGTTGATAAATACATGGGCGGACGCGCTTCAGGCATTCTCACCTTTGGCTTAAAAGAGGGCCGCATAGCGGGCGAGAATTTTCAGGACGCTTTAAAACTATTCACCCGACTGGTCAATATCGGCGATGCCAAATCGCTAGCTTGTCATCCCGCATCCACCACGCATCGGCAATTGTCCCCCGAAGAGTTGGTTAAGGCTGGAGTTACCCAAGAAATGGTCCGCCTGTCCATTGGCATTGAGCATATCGACGACCTTCTGGAAGACCTGGAACAGGCATTGGCGGCATCTTGATTGACAAGCACTTGGATTTAAAAGCTTTTTTCGAGTAAAAATAAAATCCTTTGAAATCCGTATAATCAGTGTCATCCGTGTTCTGTGAAAGTAAAATCACGACAATTCAGTGCAACAGCGTTGCTTGTTGCACTGAATAAACTCAAGGTTAAAAAACCTGAAAACTTGCAACCACTCGCGTGCAAAATTAGCTATGTTCACTGAGATTCCAACTACCAACATTGCTCATGCCATTCAGCTCGCAGTTGCCCCGGTCTTTTTGCTTACCGGCGTTGCCAGTATTTTGTCAGTGTTAACCAATCGTTTGGCACGTATCATTGACCGCTCGCGTTTTTTACACAACAAACTTTTGTCCACTCCGCCGGAAAAACAAGGCCAAGAGATTCGTGACGAATTGGCTATACTGACAAAAAGGATGCGCTTTATCAATCGGGCGATTGGGTTATGCACAGCCTGCGTTCTATTAATCTGTTCAGTGATTGCCGTCCTTTTTCTCGATTCGTTTATTAGCATTAATATGTCAACTCCGATTGCTTCGTTGTTTATTTTCGCTATGTTGAGCTTGATTTTGGCCTTGACTTGCTTCATTAGCGAGATTTATCTGGCTACTGCTAATGTGCGTAGCGGACCATAACAGGTGCTGTGAATATTTTCATCAGCTAGATGTTTTTGTAACAGCTCAGTAAAGTAATTATAAGTATTCACCTTCCCCTTTGAAAAAGGGGTGAGGGGTAATGCCATTAAGTTAAGTACCTTGTGGCAAGATAAACCGTTGGCTGAGCGGAGCCGAAGCCTGCAAAATCGCTTCGACTCCGCTCAGCGAACGGCTTAACTTAGTGCCATTGGGTGTGAGGGGGATTTATCTAATAAAATCTCCCCTAATCCCTCTTTTTCAAAGAGGGACTGAATAAGTACAAATAATTAATACAGTTTTCCGTTGTACCTGATTATTGGCAAAGAACTTGCCCACAATGCATATTATTTTTCAGATCGGATTTAACATATTTACAGTCTACAGCCAGTTTCTAAGTTCGCGAATACAAAAGGTTGTACGTCAGGTGTAAATAATGGCGCTTAAATGGTCTTTTTAAACGATTTTTTGTTTGAAAAACAAGGGCATAATAAGGAGAAAATAGGTTGTTAAATTTTATGAAATGAGCATTTGATTTTAATCAACCTTGATTTAATGAAGGCCGATAGCTATAATCCCCTAGCTATTATGTTTGGAGAGCTATGTGACAAGTAGAAAATACTCTACTGTCAGTAAGATTTTAAGTTATCAAATTCTGATAATTCTGATAATCACGGCTGGCTTTGGTTTTGCAGGTGATTGGCAGCAAGGCTTATCGAGTGCTTTGGGAGGGATGGCCGCTTTTATTCCCAACCTGTACTTTGCCTTAAAGATAGTTAAATCTTCCGGGCTGCCAGCGCGAAAGATGGTTAATTCCTTTTATGCCGGAGAATCAGGCAAATTGTTGTTAACAGCGGCGCTGTTTATAATGATTTTTAAAGTTCCAAATATAGAAATATTACCGCTGTTAGTTGGCTATATAACAGCATTATCGGTTTTTTGGTTCGCGCTATTGATGCGTTAACATCACAATTTTAAAGAGAGGAACAATGGCTACCGAAGTTCATGCCGCCGAAGGTGCAACCGGTTATATTATTCACCATTTAACACCGCTACATGTTGGCGAGGGTTTTTGGACGCTGCATCTTGATACCTTGTTTTTCTCAGCTGTTTTAGGTGGTTTGTTTCTCTGGTTTTTTAAGACCGCAGCAGACAAGGCAACTGCTGGAGTACCTGGGTTAGTGCAAAACTTTGCTGAAATGCTGATAGAATTTGTTGATAACCAAGTTAAAGATAGTTTTCATGGCAACAGTAAATTAATCGCGCCCTTGGCATTGACCATATTTTGCTGGGTATTTATGTGGAACTTTATGGATTTGTTTCCCGTTGATATTTTTCCGTTGGTTGGGTCGATGATGGGTATTGAGTACCTGCGAGTTGTGCCCAGTACGGATTTAAATGCGACATTTGCCATGTCTATTTCAGTATTCTGTTTGATTATTTTTTACAGCATCAAAATAAAAGGCCCTTGGGGCTTTGCCAAAGAGTTGATGTTTCAGCCTTTTGGCCCTTGGTTATTACCCTTCAACTTGCTGTTGAAGTTAGTAGAAGAAATTGCAAAACCCATCTCATTGGCGCTTCGTTTATTCGGAAACCTGTATGCGGGTGAGTTAATTTTTATTTTGATTGCCTTGCTGCCTTGGTACCTTCAACCGGTATTAAGTTTTCCTTGGGCAATCTTTCACATTTTAATTATTACGCTTCAAGCTTTTATATTTATGGTATTGACTATTGTTTACCTGAGTATGGCGCACGAAGATCATTAATTATTGTTTAACCATTTTTTATTACTTTTTTAATCGTTTGGAGGTTTCATGGAAATTGCAAAATTAATTGCTGACGTACAAGGCATGACTGCTATTGCAGTAGGTCTGGTTCTGGGTATGGGCGCTTTAGGAACTGCGATAGGCTTTGGTCTGTTGGGTGGAAAATTCTTGGAAGGCGCTGCTCGTCAACCAGAAATGGTACCTATGCTGCAAGTAAAAATGTTTGTTGTTGCTGGTCTGTTGGATGCGGTAACAATGATTGGCGTTGGTTTGGCGTTGTTCTTTACTTTCGCAAACCCATTCCTGTCAGCTGTACAAGCTGCGGCTGCCGGTTAATTATACCGTCGTGTTAACTAGCAACAAGAGGAACGCATCGTGAGTATCAATGCCACTCTGATTGGGCAAATGATCACCTTTGCACTTCTGGTATGGTTTACCATGAAGTACATTTGGCCTCCCTTATTTGACTCTTTAGAAGAACGTAAAAAGAAAATTGCCGATGGTTTGGCTGCTGCTGAAAGAGGTCAGGAAGAAATTATTCTGGCCGAGAAAAGAGCCAAGGGCGTTTTAAAAGAAGCTAAGGAACAGTCTTCAGAGATTGTTACCCTAGCTCAGAAACGTGCGAATGAAATTGTTGAAGAATCAAAAGACACCGCTAAAAAAGAAGGTGAGCGTTTGATTATTGCAGCAAAAGCACAAATTGATCAAGAAATACAGCAGGCTAAAGAAGGTTTGCGTCAACAAGTGGCTGATTTGGCGTTAAGTGCTGCAGAACAGATTCTGGGTGCAGAAATTGATAAAGCCAAGCACCAAGATATCGTTAGCAAAGTCTCAAATCAATTAGGATAGGCAGCATAATGAGCGAACAGGCAA
>CAIQND010000279.1 GCA_903873045.1 uncultured Methylococcaceae bacterium
AACGCCGGTAAAACCGGCTTCTTTCAAACTATCCATAATGGTAAAATCAGGTTGTGTGTCGGCAAATAACACCGCGATTAACGCATGGTTTTTCCGAGTTAACAGCGACAATTTTTGGGCAGTTCCTTGCCAGTCATTACCCGGGAAAAAACCGATTTTTATATAATCCACACCGGTTTCAGCCATCGCCTTAACGGCATTAAACACCGGTTCAGGCTGCATAGGTAAATCACCAATAGTCGCGCTAATCGGACAACGGCCAGCAATCGCGATAACAATTTTTTTAACGGTAGTTACATCCAACGCACCCAAGGCACCCAAAGCCGGTTGTTTTAGATCAATAATATCAACGTCCGCATCCAACACCAACAAGGCTTCTGTAACGCTATTGACACTAGCTAGCAGTCCGCTCATGCCTTGGCCTCTGCTTTAAAATTTTCTATCACGTCCATCAACCAACCCCATGCTTCCAATTCCCTGTTTCCCGCTGTTTTTTCAAGTCCGATACGCAGATAATCTATTTCGGCTTCTATTTTTGCCAACGGCAATCGGTTTAATCGGCTAATTAAAATAGCGGCTTCCAATACTGAATACTGGGCGCGGTTAAAGCCCATAAAAGGCCCATGATTAACGGTATGTACGGCTTTACAAAATAACCGGGGACGAGTCTGATCCTCTTCAATTCGTACCAGTTCAAGCTCGGTATGCGCCAACGCACACTGAAGCACTTGACCGTTAATTTTTTCTGCCGCCATCAACGGCCAGTTTCGCCGTCCGGTTAAACAACCTGCAAAAACACGGACATCATCGCAGTAGTTAAGCACGGCTGTCTTGCTTGCCAACAGATTATCCAGTGTTGTAGAAGGGCGAAACGGCAGGATAATAATGTCATCACCGTTGACATGAATACCCATTGGCGCAATATGCGCCAAACCTGAATTATTTTGGGTGGTAACTAGGATTTCTTGAATCATGATGGTTTTTGTAAAGTAGTTCCAGCGGGTTTAAAACTGTGTAAATCAACCGTTTGTTCCGTATGATCAGTAGCGCAACCCCAGTTAAGGGCTTGATCTTGGGTAAAACGTTTACCCAATTGCCAGGCTATTTCAGCCCGAGCCAGTTCAACCCCTAAATAAAAAGCATGACCGCCGTCTGACTCAACGTGCAGTTTGGGAAACAAATCAAACGGATCAGTCGCGCTGTGCAAGCCATCCCGGTTAAAAATATGCAAACCTTCAGCACTGGTTTGAATACGAAAACTGGGGTCTGATATTTGTCCGGCCAGTTCTTTAATTTCTTCCAGTGAATAAGGAAAAGGAGAAATCTCATGCAGCGCCATCAAGTCCGGATTAATATGCTTGGGCAACGTGTCATGTTCTTTGGCGGCAAACAGGATGCGCCGCGCCAAATCCGCTTCTTTAATAGCGCGACAAGCATGACGACTGACTTCAGTCGCCAAGATATTATTAATGGCAAGTTCTGAACAAATACCCAGTAACAGGGTATTCATGCCTGAGGTATCGGTGTGCGTCAATTCGGTAATATTACCGACACCCATCATTATTTCAATAGTGGGATGGTTTTTTCTAACCTCGTGATAACGCACCACTGACTGCGTAAAACCAAAATGCAGCGGGTCTAAAATTGGATCAACGATAAAGGGCTTATTCTTGGCTTGCATCACTTTAATGGCTCTATCCAGTGACACCAAATCTTCATGCTTTTCCGGAATTATAATGGGTATTGCCGCGACCTCATCCGCAACCCAGAGCGTGCTTTCATGCAAACTAAGCATATAATCAGCGCCCGCATTGGCACCCCGGATTAAATCACTCGCCTCCAAAGAATCAATACTGACCGTAAAACCTTCCCGCTTTAAAGTGCGGATGATGTCTTCCATGTGTGGAAAATCGGTGCTGGGCAAACAGCCTATATCAATGACATCAGCGCCATTTTTTTTATAGTACTCGGCGCGTTTAACCACCTCTTCAACGCCCACATGGGGCGCATCGACAATTTCGGCAAATATTTTAACGCTGTAACGGCTTAAATCCGGTTTTTGTGCGGCTTTGCCAAAATAGCGAGGTAAGTCTTTAAGCTCTTCCGGGCCACGAACTATCGGTAAACCCAAGGTTTCTGAAAGAGCTTCCAAATTACCCCGGCAACGTCCAGGGACAATAATCCGGTCAGCGTCAAACGTGTCGACCAACCGGCGACCAATCATATCCG
>CAIQND010000280.1 GCA_903873045.1 uncultured Methylococcaceae bacterium
ATCCATGACCCATTCAATAAAATTCTGGGCTGTTGTTCCAGCGGCCGGTGTTGGCAAACGCATGAACGCAGACCGACCCAAACAATATCTGGAACTTGCCGGTAAAACAGTCATCGAGCATACCTTGTTGCGCTTGTTAAACGCGGACGTTTTTGCAGCCGTTGCCGTCGCCATTTCGAAAGAAGATCCTTACTGGCCCGAGCTTGACGTTTCAGTTCATAAACAGGTCATCACTGCCGCAGGTGGCAAAGAGCGTGCGGATTCTGTGCTGTCGGCATTAAAATCGATACGTGAACTGGCCTCGGATAATGATTGGGTGCTGGTGCATGATGCGGCCAGACCCTGCATTACGACGACCGATATACACCATCTTATAGCCTCGCTGGTCAATGATGACATCGGTGGCATTCTTGCCTTATCGTCACACGACACGTTAAAAAATGTCCAAGGTAACAGTATCGTCGGCACCTTGGATCGGTGTCATATCTGGCGGGCGTTAACGCCGCAGATGTTTCGTTATGGCTTGTTAAAAACTGCGCTGGAAGCGGCGGAAGGCAATCCAGCCATAACCGATGAAGCCAGTGCCCTCGAATTACAAGGCTTGCAACCCAAAATCGTTGAAGGTCGTCCTGATAATATAAAAATTACCCGACCCGAAGACTTGGCATTAGCGCAATTTTATATGGAGCATCAAAATGATTAGAGTAGGCATGGGTTATGACGTACACCGCTTTAAAGACGGTGGTGAGGTGATCTTGGGCGGTGTCAAAATAGACTATGAGCAAGGTCTGGAAGCGCATTCCGATGGCGATGTCGTGCTGCATGCTTTATGTGATGCCTTGCTGGGTGCAGCGGCTTTAGGCGATATAGGCAAACATTTTCCTGATACCGATCCTGAATTTAAAGGCGCGGACAGTCGCGTCTTGTTGCGGCATGTTTACCGCATCGTGCAGGATAAAGGCTATCAACTGGTTAATGCCGATATGACTATCATTGCCCAAGCCCCTAAAATGGCACCCCATATTGTTGCGATGTGCCAAAACATTGCCGATGATTTAAACGTAGACGTTGATTGTATTAATGTCAAAGCCACCACCACAGAAAAGCTGGGCTTTGAAGGGCGTAAAGAAGGCATTGCCGTACAAGCTATTGTCTTGATTGAAAAGTAACTTTTACAATTTTGATAAGCTTGTAACCTATTACAAATCCTGCAAGTGCTTAATCCTTATATTGTAACAATGAGCAAAATACACGATAGCAGTTATAGAGCCATGTAGAAGTAAAGCGACATTCGATCACCCTCACCCCAGCCCTCTCCCGGAGGGAGAGGGAGCTTTATGTTGCTTTACTTCTAAGCCACTCTATACAAGTTTTTATTTTCAAATCCGGAGCTGGTTCGAGACCTTATCATGGGTTTTATACCGGACGATTGGTTACAGGGCCTGGATTATTCAACACTTGAGAAAGTGCCGGGATCTTACGTGAGTGATGATTTTCAACAACGCGAAGATGATATCGTCTGGAAAGTTAAAGTCGGTGAAGATTGGGTCTACCTGTATTTATTGATTGAATTTCAAAGTAGTGTCGATAAATATATGGCGCTACGCATGATGGTCTACATCGGCTTGCTGTACCAGGATTTAATAAAGCGAGGTGATGTGCTCTGGCAGATGGCCGTTTACCACCGATATTACCTATCGTACTTTATAATGGTAGCCAGCGCTGGACATCGGTTACCGATGTTGCCGATTTAATTCCCGTCGTACCCGGCTTGGTGGGGCAGTTTAAACCCCACCTTAAATATTTACTGATTGACGAAAACGCTTACAGCGATGCCGAACTGGCATCACTGACCAACTTGGTGGCGGCCGTTTTTAGATTTGAGCAAGCACAAAGTCCGGCAACCATGGAAGGCTTGATAAGCCTGTTAATCGATTGGCTAGCCGATAGACCTGATTTACGGCGCATGTTTTCGTTATGGATACGCGCCACATTGATGAGAAAACCAAACTACGGTATCTTCACCCCAAGTAGACGATTTACAGGAGATAAAAGTCATGTTGGCAGATAGACTGGAACAATGGGCGCTGGCTTATATAGCAGAAGGTGAACTAAAAGGTGAGCTAAAAGGCGAGCTGAAAGGTGAAATGCTGGCTTTACAAAGACTATTGTCCAAGCGCTTTGGTGCCATTCCTGCCGACATAACCCGTTTAATTGCTAACGCTTCGTTGGACGATATTGAACGGTGGTTTGACCGAGCTATTGATGCTCAACAATTGGCAGATATTTTCAAAGACGATTAACGGGAATCAGAGCAAGCCATCAAGCCAAGTGTCAACAATAAAGCCATGCACGGCATAAGTATCCTTGTAACAGCGTCTATTAAGTATCTCTTGCATTAATTTGATGGTGGTCATAAAATTGATCCGTATTTAGTGAGATTAATTTTTTAGCTACCATCGGCGAAGTTTAAGAGAAATGCTCCAATCACAACTTTCAAGCATCAACCAAGCTCAGCGAGAGCGTCTATTCCATATAGACTTCAGGCTCTATTTTTTGGGTACTATCAATCGGAATGATCTCGAATTTCGCTTTGGAATCAAGTAGGCCGCTGCGACGCGGGATATCTCCCTCTATAAAGAGTTAGCTCCAAAAAATTTGGAGTATGACACTAAAGCCAAAACTTATATTCAGCGCGAAGGTTTTAAGCCCGTATTTAACTTTACTAGTAATCAAGCGCTATCTGCCTTACTACATGGTTTCGGTGATGATTTTATTATGTCTAACCCCGCTTTTGTGCCAACAGAAGCACCTACGCAACTTAATTTGCCCTCGAGTGATATTCTCGCCTGCATTACACGGGCAATTCACAATAAACAAGCCATAAGGATTAACTATCTGTTCTTATCCAGCGGGCTTTCTCAACGGGAAATTGTCCCCCATACCTTGGTAGATAATGGTTTACGCTGGCATGTGCGGGGCTTCGATCGGCAAAGGCAAAAATTCTCTGACTTTGTGATTAATAGAATTGATAAGCCAAGTTTACTAACTGGAAATATAATCGCTGACACCGAAAGCAAGGCCGCCGATTTTCAATGGCACAGTAAGGTTGAATTAAAGCTTGTTCCACATCCTTCGTTAAAACATCCTGAGACCATCGAATATGAATACGGCATGGCGAATGGATTGTTGTCTATTCAGGTGCGAGCTGCTGTTGCAGGCTATGTCTTACGACGCTGGAATGTGGATTGCACTGAAAATCATGCTTTGACAGGTGGTGAATATCACCTTTGGCTGAAAAATGCCCAAGCATTAAACGGCGTGGAAAACTTTATCTTAACGCCTGGTTTTTTGGCGCTAAAAGGAAATTCAGGCATTGAATAAAGTCGAACTTAACAGGGCAAAACAGTATATCCGCGATTTAACTGGCGGTAGTTTGTTTATTACCGAAAGTCGAGTGGTTGCTGAAACTCTTCTGTCAGGGTTGTCAGAGCCTGAATGGAACCGATTATTCATGGAAGACAATATCCTTAAAAAGAAATCCCCGCATACGGCCATCCGTTATGCCCGTGCCGTCAGAAGACGGATTGAACCGTTAGGTGAGGCGTTTATTAATGATGTCATTCATGCTCCCGATACTTATTATAAGCAGCTAATCATGCTGGCTTTGATGATACATACACCGGTTCTTCCCGATTTCATGCGGCATGTGGTTGCTGAAACAAAACGGATTTATCGGCCAAATTTAGAGCCGGATGCTTGGGAGACATTTATTCTTGATCGCTCTCGAACATTACCAGGACTGAATGACTTATCTGAGTCAACGCTCAAAAAAAGCGGCACTAGTGTTATTCGTGCCTTGGTTGAAGCCGATTACCTCGATAATAATAAAAATCGACGCTTGCAACCCGTTTATTTATTACCTGAAACCCGCGCTTGGTTAAAAAATCTCAATAGATTGGATCTCGAAACAATTATGGAATGCACGCTATGAAAGCGCTACAAAGCAGGCTCGATTTAATTCTGGAAAGAATAGAGAATCCTCGATTTCTTAATAATGATGGCTTGGGTAATGAAATTGGCTTTTGGATTTTTGACTATCCAGCTAAACAGGAGCTGGTGGTTAGACGCTATTTAAAACATCTGACAGACAAGCTGGATAAGCGTGGCTATCAATTTACCACGATTAATATCTACGAAATACTGGTCGAAATGTTGGCTTCAAGAGGTCTGTTGGAACGAACCTTTATTCGAGAGAAACAGACAGGGGTAGATGCGATTAGAGCGACATTGGCAGGCCCGCTTAGCCAGAAAAAGGTCGCTGAATTTATCGCTGAAAAGATTAAGCCTGAGACCTTGGATTTTGTACTGTTTTCTGGGTTAGGCAATGCCTGGCCATTAGTCAGGGGGCATGAACTGTTAAGCGCATTGCAAGATGTCATGGGCAAAACGCCCTTAGTGTTGTTTTACCCTGGTGAATATAGTGGTCGAGATCTTCATCCTTTCGGCATGATCGATTCAAAAAATTATTACAGAGCCTTCAAGCTGGTACCTGAAGACGGCAAAAAAACCAAGAGTGTTAATGCACAATGATCATTGAAGATATTTTTTCCAAACAACTCACCCGCGACATTAACGG
>CAIQND010000281.1 GCA_903873045.1 uncultured Methylococcaceae bacterium
CGGTATTGGCGGTGGCTGTTTTTTGTAATAGGTGTGTTGTGGGCTATCGTGTTTGCCATGATCAGATTGTCCGACCGTTTGCCAGAATCTCTGGAGGGCATTAATATTCCCGTTAAAGGAATTATTGTCGATTTACCTGAGCAGGACGAACGGCAAACGCGCTTTGATTTTATGGTCACAGAGTCCGCTCAAAAGCTGCCTTCCAAATTAAGAGTTAGCTGGTATTTTCCTGACCAAGCCATCAAGGCAGGTCAGCACTGGTCTTTTACGGTAAAGCTAAAACGTCCTCATGGTAGCTTAAATCCTGGCGGTTTTGATTATGAACGCTGGTTATTTACCCAAGGCGTTGGCGCAGTCGGCTATGTGCGCCCCGATTCAAAACCGGTTTTACTGGGACGTGATTCTGCCTGGATCAATATTTCCGTTTGGCGACAAAGTATCACAGATCGCCTATCATTTCTATTGAGTGGCAGGCCGAGTCTCGGGCTGATTAAGGCGCTGACGATTGGTGATGGTAACGGTATCACACAACAGCAGTGGGACGTTTTTCGCAAAACCGGAACGACGCATCTGGTGGTTATTTCCGGCTCGCATGTGGGACTGATTGCTGGCTTGGCTTATTTTTTGGTGCTTAAAGTATGGGCCTGGACGGGATTGTTAAGGTGGTCACCGCAACGGGTCGCTGCTGTTGCAGCGATGTTGGTTGCCGTTTTTTACGCAGGCTTGGCGGGGTTTTCAGTGCCCGCGCAACGGGCGGTGATCATGCTGGCGGTCGTTATGCTGGCCATTATTCTTCAACGAAATACCCGCCCCTTTAACACGCTGGCTGTTGCCCTGTTTGTAGTGTTGGTCTATGATCCTTTGGCGGTATTGGCAGTCGGCTTTTGGCTGTCCTTTCTTGCGGTAAGCCTGATTATTTATGTGGTGGCCGGACGCTTGGGTAAATCCGGTTATCTGCTTGAGGGCATAAAAATAAATTGGGCAACCTCGGTGGGCTTGTCGCCATTGTTACTGTTTTTGTTTCAACAGGTTTCCCTTATTTCACCGCTGGCTAATTTTATTGCGGTACCGGTTATCAGTTTGTTGGCAGTGCCTTTGTCGTTGTTGGCAGTCGTGGTGATGTTTAGTTTTCCGCTATTGGCGACCAAGTTGTTTATGATCGTTGATAGTGTATTGCAAGGTTTATGGTGGCTGTTAGTCCGTCTTGCAGAACTGCCGTTGGCAACCATCAGCCATGCGCAGCCTTCAGTCTGGGCCTTAATGTTTGCGCTGCCGGGGGTTTTATTATTGCTTGCACCGCGCGGTATGCCGGCACGATGGTTGAGTTTGATCATGTTTTTACCATTGGTTTTTACACCGGCCAATAAGCCCAAGGCAGGCAGCATCAACATGACCCTGCTGGATGTCGGACAAGGCTTGTCGGTCGTTGTACAAACTGAAAATCATTGGCTGGTTTACGATACCGGTGCCAAGTTTTCAGCCGAAAGTGATATGGGACGAAGCGTAGTCTTGCCTTTTTTAAGACGGCAAGGTGCGGATAAAATAGACCGTTTAATCATTAGTCACGGTGATAATGATCATATTGGCGGTGCGCTATCGTTAATACAGGGTATGCCGACAGAGCAGGTACTCACCAGTGCTCCGCAACAGTTAAGCAATTATTCGCCGCTAATGTGTGAGGCTGGACAATCTTGGACATGGGACAACGTCACATTTACGCTATTGTCACCACAGCATCCGTTTGTTTCAGATAACGATAATTCCTGTGTACTAAAAATTGAATCTGAACAAGGTGCCGTATTGTTGACCAGTGACATAGAGACGGCCGCAGAATCATGGCTGGTTGAGACTTATGGCAACCAGTTAAAAGCCAATGTATTAATCTCCCCCCATCATGGCAGCAAAACGTCATCCACCTATGAGTTTCTGCAAGCGGTTCAACCGGTCTATGTATTAATTCCCGTCGGCTATCGTAATCAATTTGGCCATCCTCATCAGGAAGTTTTGGATCGTTATGAGAAAATAAAAGCGCAGTGGTTAAATACCGCCGACAGCGGTGCGATTTCGCTTGGCGTAAAGGATGGCTTATGGCAAGTGCAGTCACTGCGTGATACAGAAAGTAAATATTGGAATATTAAATAAGTGTCAGAGATTGCCATGCCGAATCGCCAGGCAAATCTGCAAAATCTTAAATGCTTTCACCACGAAGACATGAAGGACACGAAGAAAGAAAACTTCGGGTCTTCGTGGTGAATATTTTCTTCAAATAAAACTCGTCAATAGAACAGGCAAAACAATAGCCGGATAAACTTATCCGGTTTTTATTCAGATGACTTTCTCTCGACGGACAGCGTTACCCGGTAATCTCCAGGTGAAATAGATACTCCATCGATTCTAGGCGGATTTAGAGAAACCAATTTAAGCGTGTTCCCCTTTAATGGCGCTAATCTTGGTTCTTCTTCTGTATTCAGGACAATCGTTTTATTTTCTCTTTTGATATCAAGAACTTCAAATTCAACTTTGCCATTACCCGCCCATGCGCAAAGCGCATTAATGGGACAACGTGAATCCTCAAGAACAGCCTTGAATTTGATGACGAGTTTCTCGCCGTCAATACGTGCCGATTGACCTATGCCCAGAGAAAAATCTTTACCAATAAGTGCGTTATCTGAATTAGCTGATGTAACGCTCAACCAGATAAATGTCATGATAACAATGCCATATTTAAACAAGCGGTACATGTGTGCCTCACCAACAATATGGGTCAAGGGGCACCTCATTCGCCTCGCCTCAAAGGGCCGCATAAGTGCGACCCTTTGATGAATGAACCAGGATCAACGGCTCAAGGCAAGGTTATAAGGCGTGCTTGTTGTATAGGCACCTCCGAAAGCGACCACCTTGATGTAATAGGTGGCAGGCTTCGCGCCGGAATTCGTGTAAGTCACGGATTCGGTGGCACCGACGTTGGCGCTGGTTCTCAGTGTGGTGCCGGAGCTGCTTAGCAGGTAGAGGTCGTAGTCCTTGGCAGGGCCTGTCATGCTAACTGTCACGGTACGGCCGGCAGCGACATTGATCTTGAAGTAGTCCTTGTCGGTCGAAGTGCCGATGTAGCCGATGATCTTTGTGACAGTGTCGGCGATGATGTTGGCGGCTTGCGTTGTGCCATTGTTCTCAACCTCGTTGTAGGTGGGAGTAGGGCCGGGGTGGCTGATCCTGAAAATGACATTAGGTGAAATACCGATGTTGTCGGCAGTATCGTAGGCTTTGCCCATCAAGGTGTGATCTCCCTCGGATAGCGTCAGGGAGTCCAGCATCATGCTGTAAGGCAAAGTTGTGTCCGTGCCCTTCAGGGTATTGTCTACATAGAACTCCACCTTGGTGACACCTATGTTATCGGTGGCCGTAGCGCTGAAGGTAATAGTGCCGCTGGTGCCGCTCTCGCTAACGGAAATGACAGGGGGCGTATCTTCACCCGGATTGTTGACGGTAAAAGTAACGGGCGTTGAC